>JAKPSO010000235.1 GCA_029571495.1 Pseudomonadota bacterium | reverse complement strand
CGCGCGCCACGAATCGCAACTCAGTCGCATGCGCGAACGCCTCGGAAAGGCAGTGCTACCGGGAATGAGCGTTGAGCGCTACGTGCTGGCGCAGAGACTCGGGCACACACAAGCGAAGGCGCGTCTCGCTTCGCTCAGCGGATGGCAAATCGCAGGCAAGGTCGATGCGTTTCAGGAAAGCCGCCAAGACCGTTGGTCGCCTGCTGCAGAGGTGCTGCGCGGCCTTCCGAATACTGACTGGCGGGCAGTGGATGCGCTACGTAGCGCGTCGGAGCGCGCGGCAGTGGTTGACGCGGGAAGTGTTGAGGCGTCGATGGCGGATGCGACGCATACGGCCGCGACTAGCGTGACCGACTTGCAGCAGGCTGCCAATGCGTCCGCAGAAGTCGCGAAGGAACACGCGATCGTCGCCTCAGGTGTGAGCTGGATGTATTGGATTGCGGGCCTCACCGTTGCAACGCTGGTGGTCGCAGCCTTTGGCAGCACCTGGGGTTTCGCGATCAGTCTCGCGCTTCCGTATTTCGTCGCTGGGATCTTTGGCGCGATGCCCGCAGAAACAACGGCAGGGGCTGCCGCGGCGCCGACGCTTGGCCTATGGATCGCCACGCTGGTGCTGTGTGGGCTCTTTGCGTTCCTCGCGTGGCGTGGACGTCGTCCGTCGGTCGCGCCGCTGGTGACGGGCGCGGTGTTGTACGCACTCGACACCTTGGTCTATGTCCTGGTGTTTGACGTGCTGGGCATCGCGCTGCATGCGCTGGCACTTTTTTTCATGGTGCGTGCCGTGCTCGCCGCGCGGCGGCTGCAGCGCGCGGCTCGCCAATAACTTTTCGCCTCTACGCGCCGTTCTACGGTCCTTACGTAGATTTTTCTCGCATAGTCAACTTCACGCTTTTATTTCGTGAAAGCACCGCTAGGTGGTCCCCAGCGCTAAAAAGCTGTTCCTAGAATATTGAACGCCCCGTCAGCGACGTGAACATTTCGAGCGCCATCGATCCGGCGTGGCTGTTGCCACTTTCCTCCAGCGCCGGCGACCACACGCAAACGCCGCACTCGCCCGGCAAGATCGCGACGATGCCGCCACCGACGCCGCTTTTGGCCGGCAGCCCCACGCGAAACGCAAAGTCGCCTGCGGCATCGTAGGTGCCGCAGGTCAACATCAGCGCCGACAAGCGCTTCGCCGAGCTTGGGTCGATCAAGGCGCGTCCGTTCAACGGATTCACACCCTTGTTCGCGAGAAAGCCCACGGCCCGCGCAAGTTCCACGCAGCTCATCTCGATCGCGCAGTGGTGGCAATACGTCGTGATGACTTCGCCGACGCGATTGTTGAGGTTGCCAAAACTTTTCATGAAGTGTGCCATCGCAGCGTTGCGCGACGACGTGCGCACCTCCGATTCGCCAACGCTGCCGTTGATCTGCACGCCTGGCGCGTCGGAGAGTTCGCGCACAAAGTTTAGGAGCGCCTCCTGCGGATTTTCGTATTGCGACGCAAGCATGTCGGTGATCACCAGCGCGCCTGCATTGATGAACGGGTTTCGCGGAATGCCCTGTTCCCGCTCGAGCTGCACGAGCGAGTTGAATGGATTGCCCGAGGGCTCGCGCCCGACGCGTGACCAGAGCGAATCGCCTTCGCGCTGAAACGCGAGCGTCAAGGCGAATAGCTTCGAGATCGACTGAATCGAGAAGCGCTTCGTCGCGTCACCCACCGCGTAAACATTGCCCGAAAAGTCCACGACGGCCATGCCGAATTGTTTCGGCGAAACGGTGGCGAGTTCCGGGATGTACGACGCCACTTTGCCTTCACCGATGACCGGTTGCAGCGCGGCATAAATGCGATCAAGCGTGGGTTGGTAGTTCATGAGCTTGCTTCAAATCGTCGAGCACTTGTTTTATCTCACAAGCGAATTTAGGTGATGATCGCGGCAGGTTGTCATTGCTGTGTTCCCGCAGCGTCGCAACCTAGCGCGATGGCACCACCCAAGAATGGCACAGGGCGTCGCAGTCGTCGCCGCACACCGGCACAATGCGGCCATGAACGCTTTTACCGACGCTATCGACTTCTCGCTCGCGCACGAAACGCCGTGGCCGCGCGATCCACGCATGCCCCCTGCCCCCGGTCAAACGCCGTTCGGCGTGCACCACGCGGATCCCGTGCCGTGGAACGTTGCGCGGGGGCCGCTTCATGTTCGAGGTGGCGTATCGGGCGTCATCTTGCAGCACGGACATGAGGTGGCTGCATGGGGCGAATCTGATCGCGCCGATCAAACCTTTAGCGTCGCAAAAACATATCTCGCGTTACTCGCGGGCGTCGCACAACAGCGCGGATTGCTGCCGGACGCCGATGAACCGGTCGTCGCACGAGTGCCAGACATTGGCTTCGATTCGCCGCACAATCGCGCGATCACTTGGGCGCACTTGCTGGAACAGACAAGCGAATGGGAAGGTTCATGTTTCGGGCTGCCCGACACGGTGGATCGCTATCGTGTGGTGTCGCACGACCCGCGTCCTGTGCTTGGGGTGAAAGGCGACGCGCGGCCGCTGCACACGCCGGGTACGTATTGGGAGTACAACGATGTGCGCATCAATCAGCTCTCGCTCGCGCTGCTACATCTGTTCAAACAGCCGCTACCCGAAGTGTTTTTTGACACGATTTTGAAACCGCTTAGCGGCGGACACGGCTTTCGTTGGGAAGGCTATGACGACGCGTGGACCGACATCGTTGATGCGTCGGGCGCGCCGCGCCGGATGCAAAGCGTGCCCGGCGGCACGCATTGGGGCGGCGGCGCGTCGATCAGCGCACGCGACCAGGCGCGCGTAGGGCAGCTCGTGTTGAACGGCGGTGCACACAACGGTGATCAGTTGGTGCCGCGCGCATGGATCAATCGCATGACGCAGCCCTGCGCCATCGCACCTTTTTATGGGCGACTCATGTGGCTCAATACCGATGGCACGCAGTTTCC
>JAKPSO010000209.1 GCA_029571495.1 Pseudomonadota bacterium | reverse complement strand
GTCGGCGCGACGGTTTCGAAGACATTGGCCGAGGTTGGATTGGTGTTTTGACACTCGCGTTCGGGGCGCTACTCGTGCGTGTGGCACCACTCTGTGAATGCTGGTATGGTTCTGTCCATTCGCAATTTTGAGGCTTAGCGTGTCGAGTTCGTCCCACCCACTGTTAGCTACCCACGCCAACTGCTTGCCAGTAGGTACTCGAGTGGCCGATTTTGAGATTGTTGGCCTCATCGGAGAGGGCGGGTTTGGGATCGTCTATCTTGCTCGCGACACTTCGCTGGATCGAATTGTTGCGCTCAAGGAGTTCATGCCCGGTGCATTCGCGGGGCGAATTGATGGTGTCCGTGTCGCTGTACGCGCGGCCAATCAAAAGAACACCTTCGACGCGGGCCTTCGTAGCTTCATCAATGAAGCAAAGATGCTCGCTCAGTTTTCGCATCCAGCGTTGCTCGAGGTGTATCGTTTCTGGGAGGAGAACGGTACGGCCTACATGGCGATGCGTTACTACAAAGGCGAAACGCTTCGCAACGTGCTGTCGGCAGGCGAAAAGGAGTTCGATGAACAAGAAATCGCCCAAACTATGGGGCCGATTTTTGATGCGCTTGAGATGCTGCATCGCGAGCAGGTGTTCCACCGTGACATTGCGCCCGACAACATCATGCTTGCCGATGGCAGGCCCGTACTCCTAGATTTTGGTTCCGCGCGCCGGATCATTGGCGACGGTACTCAAGCGTTGACGACAGTATTGAAGCCCGGATACGCGCCGATTGAGCAGTACAGCGACGACGGCACGATTAAGCAGGGTGCGTGGACCGATGTTTATGCGCTCGGAGGCGTTCTCTATCACCTCGCGACTGGCAAGCCTCCAATGCAGGCCGTTTCGCGGTTGCTCTCGGATCCCTTGCAGAGCGTCAATGAAGTCACGAGTGGAAAGTTCTCGCAACCGTTCTCGGATGCGGTGAGCAAAGCCTTGAGCGTTCACGTCGCCAACCGTTTCCAAACCGTCACTGAGTTTCGCGAAGCGCTCGGCTGGAACGTTGGAGCGCTGCCGCGAGTTATCACGATTCAACATGCACAAGTCTGGCTTGATCCGGACGCGAAGAGCGTTGAATCGAATGCTCCTAATCTCAGTGACAAGCCGGCGAGCGTCCCAATGCCGCCTGCTGCTAAGGAGACAAAGCTGGTTCGCGACGCGGGGCCTTCTGTGCCACCGAAGAATGTTCAGAAATCCCGTACCCCGCTTTTTGTTGCCGCTGGCGTTGTGGCGTTGCTGGTAATCGCTGGGGTGGCGATGAAGACAGGTAAGCCTGTCGAGCCAAATGCGTCGCCGCCCGTTCCGGTCGCCGCTTCAACCTCTGCACCGTCTCCGGCGCCAGCCAATGCCCCCGCAGGAAACGCGACCGTTTCTGCGCCAGCTTCGACGACTTCCGGTGAGTCTGGTGCGTCTGGCCCCGCCGCTCCGATTGTGGAGGGAGTCGTTAAGTTTGATATCAAGCCGCGTGGCCGAATAGATGTTGACGGCTTCGCCCGTGCGGTATCGCCACCCATCACCGAATTGAAGCTTCCAGTCGGCAAGCACGTCATAGAAATTGTCAACCCACCGTCGCCGCCGATGACGCGTACTATTGAAGTCACGAGCGACGCGCCGGTTACCATAAGCCACACATTCAAGTAACGAGTTGGCGACGATGTCGACCCTTACCTTCAGCGAGAGATTGCCATGACCGCACCAACCGCCACCGCTTCCAGCGCATTGCCCGCGGGTACACGACTCGGTGAGTTTGAAATCACCGGCATCGTGGGCGAGGGCGGTTTTGGGATTGTGTACAGCGCGCGAGATTCCAGCCTTGATCGCATCGTCGCCATCAAAGAATACCTTCCAGCGGCATTCGCAAGTCGCACCGCAGCGGGCGGCGTCGAAGTGCGCTCAGAAGCTCATGGCAAGACTTTCCAGGCGGGCCTGTCTAGCTTCATCAATGAAGCGAAGATGCTAGCGAAATTTTCGCATCCGGGTCTTGTCGAGGTTTTTCGGTTTTGGGAGGCCAACGGCACCGCGTACATGGCCATGCGTTACTACCGCGGCATCACTTTGCGGGAGATGGTGCGCACGAACCCGGAAGTTGTGACTGAACAGTGGCTGTGCGAGACGCTTGATCCCATACTCCTTGCGCTGCAAGAGTTGCACAATGAAAAGTGTTACCACCGAGACGTAGCGCCCGACAATATCTTGGTTCTGCCGAATGGGCGATCGGTACTCATGGATTTTGGTGCAGCGCGGCGCATCATCGGCGGAATGACACGTGCGCTTACGACGGTGTTAAAGCCCGGCTACGCACCGATCGAGCAGTATTCGGACGATGGATCTATGGCGCAAGGCGCGTGGACCGACATCTACGCAGTCGGTGGCCTGCTATATCACGCCATGACCGGTAAAGTGCCGGTGCAAGCCATTTCGCGCATGATGAACGACCCGCTGAAGCCTGTCGGCACGGTTGCGAAGGGGCAGTTTTCGCAAAATCTTTGCGACGTGGTGATGAAGTGCCTTGCCGTGATGCCGGAAAACCGGTATCAGTCGATTGACGAGCTTCGCGCGGCGCTCGGTTGGGTAACCACTCCAGTGAGCTCGACCGTGATCCTGCCGCGAGCACCATCCGCTGCGACGACGCTGAGTGCCCCCGCTGCGCCGGTGCAGCCCGAGCGTTTGACGCAGCCTCCGGCCACAAGCGCGGTGACTAAAACGGCGGCACCGACTGCGGCGCAAACGTCATCGAGTTCGCTGCTTGACCCGATTCCTTCGGTTGCTGCGGGTGGAACCACGAGCGATCCATTGGCGGGTCTACTGAATTCGACTGCACCCACTCAAGGACAACAGGGCGCCCCGTCGCCCGATGCTAAGGCGTTGGCAAGTGGAAGTGGTT
>JAKPSO010000203.1 GCA_029571495.1 Pseudomonadota bacterium | reverse complement strand
CCGTGTTGAATGACCGCAACGGGAAGCCCGTCGGAAAATACGCCGGTCCGCCTGCGGTGTGGACGCACAACGACGCCTCGTCCGCACGCGGCACACAGGTCGCAATCGCGCCCGGCGGTGCTGGCAACATTCCATTGCAATTGGTGAAGGTTGACGAGATCAAAGGCAAAGGCGCCATGAGCGGCATCACCTTCATCCAACGCGTTGCAACGAAGGGTGGCGTCGCACCCGCGCTACCCTGCACACAGGCCGATAACTACAAAGAAACCACAGTAAAGTATCAGGCCGATTACATTTTTTATCGCGCGATGTAGCGGTCGCGCGAGCGCATTAACCGCGCCGCGCCATAAACATGAGTTTGGTAAACAGTTCTGTGTCTTGCTCGTTTTTGAGCACGGCACCGTAGAGCGGTGCGAGCACTTTGCGTTGATCTTTTTCGCGGAGCACCGCGGGGTCAACGTCTTCGGCGAGCAAGAGTTTGATCCAGTCGATCAGCTCGCTCGTTGATGGCTTTTTCTTGAGGCCCGGCGTTTCGCGCAAATCAAAAAACGCTTCGAGCGCGGCGCTCACTAGGTCTTGTTTGATGCCCGGATAGTGCACGTCAACGATTTGCTTCATCGTCTCTTTGTTTGGGAACTTGATGTAGTGGAAAAAGCAGCGCCGCAGGAAGGCGTCGGGCAAGTCTTTTTCGTTGTTACTGGTGATGATGAAGAGCGGTCGATGTTTGGCCGTCACCGTCTCGTGCGTTTCGTACACGTCGAACGCCATGCGGTCGAGTTCGCGCAAAAGATCGTTCGGAAATTCGATGTCCGCTTTGTCGATTTCATCGATCAACACCACCGTCGGCACGTCGCTCGCAAAGGCGTCCCACAATACGCCGTGCTTGATGTAATTGGCAATGTCTTTGACCTTCGCGTCGCCGAGCTGCGAATCGCGCAGGCGACTCACGGCGTCGTACTCGTACAGGCCTTGTTGCGCCTTAGTCGTGCTCTTGATGTGCCACTGCAGAAGCGGCCATCCGAGCGCACCCGCGACCTCCTCGGCGAGCAGCGTTTTGCCTGTGCCGGGTTCGCCTTTGATGAGGAGCGGGCGCTTAAGCGTCACGGCCGCGTTCACGGCAAGCAGCAGGTCGGGCGTGGTGATGTAGGTGTCGGAGCCTTGGAATTTGACGGTCACGGCGGTGGTCTCAAAAATGCGTTGTGCCGTGTCAAAGCAACCCGGCGGTGAAGCTCGTATGATACGGCGCATGAGCACAAACCATTCTCTCGCCGACCTCCGCAAAGACTACAAACTCGCCTCCCTCGGAAAGCGCGATCTCGCAGCCGATCCGTTCACCCAATTTGGCAAATGGATGGACGACGCCATCAAAGCCGAACTTCCGGAACCGACGGCGATGAATCTCGCCACCGTCGGAGCCAATGGTCGTCCGTCGGCGCGCATCGTTCTCCTGAAAAGTTTTGACGCCAACGGCTTTGTCTTTTTCACCAACTACGACAGCCGAAAGGGCCGCGAACTGGCCGAGTCGCAATGGGCGGCGCTGACCTTCCATTGGGTTGAGCTTGAGCGCCAAGTCCGCATTGAGGGTCACGTCATCAAGGCCGACGCCGCCGTGTCCGACGAATATTTCAATTCGCGTCCGCTGGCCTCGCGCATCGGCGCCCACGTGTCGCCACAAAGCGAGAAAATCAGTAGTCGCGAGTCGCTGATGGTGAAGTTCGCCGCTGCCACCGCGAAGTTTGCCGTCACACCCGGCGGTCCGCCGCGACCCGCCAATTGGGGCGGCTACGTGATCGTTCCGGAGATGGTCGAATTCTGGCAAGGTCGCCAATCGCGCTTGCACGATCGCCTCGTGTTTCAACGCCAATTCGGTGGCTGGCACATCGAGCGGCTGGCTCCGTAACGCCGCCTTTCAACGCGTGATTTGGGTTGAGAAGGCCTGCGCCTGCGTGGTGCGGCGCGAGCACCTACTGTTGTTTCGACATCCCACCGCGGGTGTGCAAATTCCCAAGGGCGGCATTGAACGCGGCGAGTTGGCGATAGACGCTGCCGTTCGTGAGCTGCGCGAGGAATCGGGGCTTTCGCTTACGGCCGCGCCAAGCTACGTGTCGACGCTCGAATTTGAGCGGCCGCCCAAGCGTGGCGTTCATGGCGGTAAAGTCACTTGGCAGCGCTGGATATTGTTCCGTTTTGATACCGACGAAACGTTGCCAGAACGTTGGCAACACGCCGCGATCGGTGGCCCCGACGAAGACGGTCTGATCTTCGATTTCTTCTGGCATCCGCTTGATCGTTCGCCGACGCAGATGTATCCCGGCATTGATGCGCGTTACGTTGCGGCGATTGAAGAAATTCACGCGACGCCCCGATAGTTGCGGGGCCGAAACTAGGCGGTGCTATGCTGTTCTCGAATGGCGCTGCGTCTAGTTTTGTCACGGCAAATTCGCTCTCGGGTGAATGCGTTGTGCCGCGCGGGGTTGCCCCGCGTGATTACTAATCGAGACCTTCTGTTGCACCGGCATCCGTGCGCTCGCCGCGCACTCGGGGCGGTGTTTCGACCCGTGGTAGACGCCGCCATTCCCCTTTTACGCGCCGGAGCGCGCGGTGATTAGCGCCGCGGCGCCCTCGCCGGAGTGGCTCGCCGCGCAGCTTGCGGCGTTCTTC
>JAKPSO010000188.1 GCA_029571495.1 Pseudomonadota bacterium | reverse complement strand
GGCTTTCGAGAGCCTGAGTTGCAGCAACGTGAGCGCGATGAGCGCGAGCGCGAGCAGGAGTGATCCCGCCGCCGCGATGCCGTAGAGGCGCACGGGTTCCACGAAACCGGTTTGGTAAATGAACTGAACTACAAGCGTCGTCGCCGATCCCGGGCCACCACCCGTCAGCACAAATACCTCGTCGAACGTTTGCACCGCTTTGATCAGTGCGAGCACCAGCACAACCATCAAGTTGGGTAGCAGCAACGGCAGCGTGATGCGCGTCAGCGAACGCCAAGGTGAGGCTTTGTCCAACTGCGCCGCCTCGTACAGATCGCCGGGAATCGCTTGCAGGCCCGCAAGCAAAATGAGCGTGTAGAACCCCATGTGCGCCCAAATCGACACAAAGGTCACCCAAAAGAAAGCCCAATTCGGCTCGGCGAGCCAGAGCACAGGTTGTGAGCCCATCGCCACCATCGCGGCGTTGAGCAAACCGTCGCGCTGCAATATCCACTTCCAGATGAGAGCGACGACAACCGGCGAGAGCAATACCGGATAGAAGAACACGCCGCGCCAAAAGCCGCGTCCCATGATTTTGCGGTTGAGCACGAGCGCGGTGATTAGGCTGAAGAGCACCATGAGACTCACTTGGAATATGGCGTACTTCGCTGTATTCCAAATGGCCTGCCAGAAGACATCCTTGCGACACGACGACGGATCGAAGTACGAACCACAATCTAGGAGCGTAGAAAAATTCTCGACGCCCACGCTCGGGCGCTGACTGGGGTAGAGGTTCACGCCGCCGGTAAACGCGTAGTAGATGTTGATGGCGATCGGTACGAACGTGAACAGCAAGATCACAACGACGTTCGGCGCTAGAAAGAACCACGGTGTGGTGGCGTTGGTTTTCATCGTGCGAGCTTTCGCAAAATATCGGACAGGTGTGGCTTGCGGTGACTTCGCTATTGTGACTGGCTTGCCAGTCTGCTGGCTGTCAAAAAACAAGGGGCGGGCACATCAAATGTGGCCGCCCCCATGATTGCGCGAGATTGGTTACTTGCTAGCGGCTTTGACTTGTTCGTCAACGTCTGCGGCAAGGCGCTTGAGCGCGTCGTCAATCGACATCTCGCCAGCAACGGCTTGGCCCAAGCGTGCAGCCGTCGGCTGGAACACCGCGCGATTCAAGCGGTAGCCTTGCAGATCAAAGTTCGGCTTCAGAATCTTTGCGACATCGCCGACGAAGCTGTTCAGTGCAGCTTTTGCAAGCGGTGACACGTTGTACGTGACGCCAGCTTTCGCAACGCCAAGATGCGCCGGGATGTTCTCCGTGCGTGCCATCATTTCGCTGTAGTTCGCGTCTTGCGACAAGAAGTCGAGGAACTTCGCGACCGCTGCAGGCGATTTCGTGCGCTTCAAGCCAACGTACGCTGCGCCGCCAGGCATTGCAGTGCAACCCGCCGGACCGCAGGGCGCGGGCACCACGGCCCAGTCGAAGGACTTGGTGACTTGCGTGTCCATGCGGCGAATTTGCCAAGAGCCGGAGTAGTACATGACGATGCGGCCGTTAGCGAATTCTTCAAATGCATCGCGATACGCCGAGCCGCCAATGCCGCCCCATACTTCCTTGGGCATCAAGCCCGCCTTGTTCCACTCGACGAATTTCTTCGCGGCAAGTTTGTAACCATCATCAATGACCGGCACGCCCTTCGCATCGAAAATCTTAGCGCCGTATGCGACGGCAAGCGGCGCAAAACGGTGGCCCGTGCGATCCATTGCCATCGCAAACGGCGTTTTTGTCGCGTCGGCGACTTTCTTTGATGCCGCCATCCAATCGTCCCACGTCGCGGTCGGACCAGGCATTGGTACTTTGGCTTGTTCAAACAAAGTTTTGTTTACGAAGCCGCCGGTGACGGTCAATTGCGACATCATGCCGTAGATGCCTTTGTCTGTTGGTCCAGCGCGGAACCACGGCAGCGTCGACGCAAAGTTGTCTTGCCAAGCCTTGACGCGGGCCGGGCTCAGGTGCGGCGTGAGGTCAAGGTAGTACTTGTTCAAGCCGCCCAAGTCGGTCACGCGTGCGATGTCCGGCCCCTCACCAGCAGCCAGCTGTACGGGCAGCGTCTCGACAACGGCCTTGTACGGTACTTTGTCGATCACAATTTTGATACCGGCGTTCGCCGCTTCAAAACGTTTCGCGATGTCAGCCGTAACTTCGCACTCGTTGCCGTCCGAATAACACTGCACACGCAGCTCTTGCGCAGACACCTGAGTGCCCAAGGTCAACGCCACACCCGCGGCAATCGCCGCAATTCGCACAATCTTCACGACACAGTCCTCCTAAGAACGCAGAAACAGGCAACTCATATAGATCATGTATATGAGTGAATCGCAAGCAGTTTAACGACAATATTGACCGCTCACAAGGCGAGTAACCCGTGTTCGCCAGTTTGAGCGCAGAAGCCGCGAACGCTTCATCAAGGCGCGAGCAGGCATGTGGCGATATGGTTGCGCCGGAAGCAAAGCTTCTTTGTGGTCACGTTTTCGTGGTCGACCGTTTCGGACGATACGGCGAAACGATCGGCTGGAACGACCGGACACAGTGCCCTATACTCGCAAAATGAACGAACCAGTACATTTTGCGGAATCGCCGGTGGCTTCAACGAAAGCGACGCCATCGCGCGCAACCAAGGCGACACGCACGGCGACCGCACCCACGCGAACCAACGATCCCGCGCGAACGATGGCGGGCATCCTCGACGTCGCCACAAAGGAGTTTGCAGAAAAGGGCCTCTCTGGTGCGCGTATCGACGAAATCGCGGCGGCGACGCAGACCAGCAAGCGCATGATTTACTACTACTTCGGCAGCAAAGACGGCCTGTACGTCGCGGTGCTGGAGGAGGCGTATCGACGCATGCGAACGATCGAGGCGCAGTTACATCTCGACGACTTGTCGCCGGAAGATGCGCTGCGAAAACTCGTTGGGTTCACCTTCGATCATCATCACGGCAATCCCGATTTCATTCGCTTGGTGATGTCCGAAAACATGCAGCGTGGCGAATATCTCGCGCAAAGCAAACTTATCCAAAAGCTCAACGTATCAGTGATCGATACGGTGCGCAAGCTCTACGAACGTGGCCTCGCGCAGGGCGTCTTTCGCGCGCAGCTCGATCCGGTGGACATCCACGCGTCGATCTCGGCGCTCACGTTCTTCAATGTGTCGAATCAACACACATTCGACTTGATTTTCAAGCGCAACAGCCACGCTACCAAGGCGCTCACCGCCCGTCGCGACAACATCATCGAGATGATCGTTCGCTTCGTTCGCAAGTAAACGCGTCTCGCTACCGCCTCTTCGCTGCGGTTCCGAAATAGGGTTTCTACTAATAATAAAAAACTAACCAGTTAGTACATTACGCACTGAATTCATAAGGAGGAGACTTATGCTCGAAAGAGTCATTGATGGCTATTGCAAGGCCATCGGCTACCTGATCGCCGCGATGCTCGCGCTCATGGTGCTGCTTGTGTTCGGCAACGTCTTCATGCGTTACGCCTTCAATTCCGGTTTCACCGTGTCGGAAGAGCTGTCGCGCTGGCTGTTCGTTTGGCTAACGTTTCTCGGCGCGGTCGTCGCGCTGCGTAGCAACGGTCACCTCGGTACCGACATGCTAGTGGGCCGCCTTGGGCCGACCGGCAAGCGCGTCTGCATGGGGCTTTCGCTTGTGCTGATGTTGTATTGCCTATGGTTGATATTTAAAGGCTCGTACGATCAGACCATGGTCAATCTGACCTCGACGAGTGCCGTCATGGAGGTATCCATGGGCTGGTTCTACGCATCAGGCATGGTGATGGCAGTGCTCGGCGCACTGGTGTTGCTGAGCGACGCATGGCGCCTCTTCAGCGGAAAGATTGATGACGACCATCTCTTACTAATGCAGGAATCGGAAGACGTGCCTCATGGCGACGCAGTGGACGCAGCTGCAAACAACCCCAAGCGCTAAGAGGAATCACCCATGACGATTGCAATATTTCTAGGCTCAATGATCGCCGCGATGGCGTTGGGCGTACCAATAGCGTTTTCGCTTTTGCTGTGTGGCGCAGCGCTGATGTGGCACCTTGGCATGTTCGACGCGCAGATCCTCGCGCAGAACGTGATCGAAGGAGCAAACAGCTTCCCGCTTCTCGCCGTTCCGTTCTTCATGCTCGCTGGCGAAGTCATGAACGCCGGCGGTCTGTCGCGACGAATTGTGAACTTCGCGATGGCGCTAGTGGGGCATGTCCGCGGAGGGTTGGGCTATGTAACGATCGTCGCGGCAGTGATCATGGCGTCTTTGTCGGGTTCGGCCGTTGCTGACGCCGCAGCGCTCACTGCATTGTTGCTACCGATGATGGTGGCGGCTGGCCATGATCGCGCTCGCTCAGCCGGACTCATCGCCTCTGCCGGGATCATCGCGCCGATTATTCCGCCAAGCATCGGCTTCGTGATTTTTGGCGTGTCGGCCAACGTGTCGATCTCGAAGCTCTTCATGGCGGGCATTTTCCCCGGCGTATGGTTGGCGGTGTCGCTTTGGTTTACGTGGTGGTACCTAGTGCGGAAAGAGCGCGTCGTTCCGCCGCCACGCAAATCCGCCACGGAGGTGCTCGGCGCACTCAAAGACGCAACATGGGCCCTGGTGCTGCCGTTCATCATCGTCTTCGGTCTCAAATTCGGTGTCTTCACGCCGACCGAGGCTGCTGTCGTCGCCGCCGTCTACGCCCTCATCGTGTCGGTGTTTGTCTACAAAGAGCTCAACTTCAAGAAGCTGGTTCCGCTCTTCGTTTCCGCGGCCACGACCTGTGCCATCGTGATGTTCTTGGTCGCTGCCGCGATGGTGTCGGCGTGGCTCATTACGGTTGCGAATCTGCCGGCGCAGGTCGTGTCGCTGTTGCAGCCGCTGCTCGACAGCCCTCGGTTGCTCATGCTTGCGATCATGATATTGACCATGGTCGTTGGTACAGCGCTCGATATGACGCCGACTATCCTGCTGCTCACGCCAGTACTCATGCCCGTCGTGAAGGCCGCAGGCATTGACCCGGTTTACTTCGGTGTGCTGTTCATAATCAATAACGCTATTGGATTGATCACGCCGCCCGTGGGTACGGTGCTCAACGCGGTCGCCGGTGTCGGCAAGATCAGCATGGACGAAGTCACGAAAGGCGTGGTTCCTTTCATGATCGCGCAGTTCGCCATCATGTTCCTGATGGTGGCCTTCCCGCAGTTGGTGATGGTGCCAGCACATTGGTTCTACTAGGTTTCAAGGCGGCCCGTCGGCCATTTGGCTGCGGGCTGCGTTTGCACAGACAGCAGGGATGTGAACGGGTACGCCACATCCCACGCACTTACTAGCGTACTTCCTTAAATTCCTGCTTCTCGGAGGAGCTCACATGAAACGTTTGTTACTTAAATCGATCGCCCTTGGCGTCGCCTTTGCGGCATTCGGTGTCGCGTCCGCGCAAGACATCAAAGAGCGCACTATCAAGTTTGCCGCGAATGCGCCGGACGGGCACCCGGCAATCGCTGGGATGAAGAAGTTTTCTGAGCTTGTAGCGGCCAAGTCTGGTGGCAAGATCAAGGTCAACCTCTTCCTAAACGGCGTGCTGGGTAGTGACCAAGCCACGGTGTCGTCAGTCAAAGGCGGCACAATTGAGATGGCGGTAATGAACACCGGCATTCTGGCAAGCGAAGCCAAAGAACTCGCGATTTTCGACTTCCCGTTCCTGTTCGCAAACGAAAAGGAATCGGACGCAATTTGTGATGGCCCCATCGGCAAAAAACTGCACGCCAAACTTGAAGAAAAAGGCATCATGGGCCTCGCGTATTGGGAACTTGGCTACCGCCAAATGACCAATGGCAAACGCGCTCTCAATAAAGTAGAAGACGTCGCAGGCCTGAAGCTCCGTGTGATTCCAAACCCAATCAACGTCGCATGGGTAAAGGCGCTGGGTGCCAATCCAACGCCACTACCGTTCCCCGAGGTATACAGCGCACTGGAGCAGGGCGCCATTGATGGCCAGGAAAACCCAGTCAGCGTTATCGCAGCGAGCAAATTCTGGGAAGTTCAGAAGCACATCGCCCTGACTAACCACCAGTACAACCCACAAACTGTGATGTTCAGCAAGAAAGTCTGGGACACGCTCTCCGCAACCGAAAAGAAAATCATCGATGACTCCGCGCACGAAGCGACGGGCGTGCAACGCCAACAGTCTCGTGCCGCGCTCGCAGCCAATCTCGAACTGCTCAAAAAGAACGGCATGACCGTCACTCAGTTCCCTCCAGCCGAAGTCGCAAAGCTGCGTGAAAAGATGAAACCCGTGATCGCTCAGTTCAGCGCCAACGTTGGTGACGCAACGGTCAACGAAGTGACCGCCGCCCTCGCTCAATTGCGTAAGTAATCCGGCCTCGGTCAATTCTCTTTTGCAAGAGAGAGGATTGCCGTGAAACCACTTCACGACCTCGACAGTGGTTTCACGGCAACACAGGTCCACCCACAAACCAATGACGTTGCGCCACGCGCCACGTAATAAATGACTAAACAGAAAATCGCTGTAGCAGGTGCGGGCTACATCGGCCTCGCACATATCGGATGCCTGCAAACAAGCGCCACGTGCGAGCTATCGGCAATCGTTGACCCATCGCCTGCTGCCCGTGCCGTCGCCGTGCAAGCAGGCGTTCCGCTGTTTACGTCATTGGATGAACTCATCAAGACCTCACGGCCCGATGGCGTTATCCTCGCCACGCCCAATCAATTTCACGTCGAGCACGCGCTGACTTGTATTAATGCGGGCCTGCCGATGCTGCTTGAAAAACCTATCGCCACGACGCTGCAAGAGGGCGAGCGGTTGGTTGAAGTTGTGGAATCAACACAGGCTAAGGTGCTCATCGGCCACCACCGCGCGCACAGCCCGATCATGGCGAAGGCGAAAGAAATCGTCGACTCGGGCAAACTAGGACGCCTCGTCGGTGTCATGGGCAGCGCGGTGTTCTATAAACCACACCACTACTTCGAAGACAACCCGTGGCGCAAACAAGTTGGCGCCGGCCCGATCCTCCTGAACATGATCCACGAGGTGCACAGCCTGCGCATGCTCTGTGGCGACATCATTCAGGTGCAGGCACTCTCGTCGAACGCTGTCCGTGGCTTTCCGATTGAAGACACGGTTGCCATTAACTTCCGCTTCGCCAGCGGCGCGCTCGGAACATTCATGCTTTCAGACACGGCAGCCAGCCCGCGCAGCTGGGAACAGACTTCGCAGGAAAACAAAGCATATTCATCGTACGACGACGAGGATTGCTACGTGATTACAGGCACCTACGGCTCGCTATCTGTGCCGACGATGCGCCTCAAAACTTACGCCAGGGACGAAGATCGTTCGTGGTGGAAGCCGTTCGAGGTATCGACCGCCGCGATCACACGCGAAGACCCACTCGCATGTCAGCTCGAGCACTTCGGCGCCGTAGTGCGCGGAGAAGTTGCGCCGATTGTCACGGCGCGCGATGGCTGCGAAAACCTTCGCATCACCGAAGCCATCGTCGAATCCGGCCGCACTGGCCGCGTCATAAACACTTCTACAAAGTAACGGCACATGATCCGCGGCACGACCACACTCATCGCCCACATCGGCTACCCGACGCACACATTCAAAGCGCCGATGATCTACAACCCGTACTTCGAACAAGCTGGCATCGACGCGGTTGTGGTGCCTATGGGTGTGAAGCCCGAGGACTATGAGGCCGCTTTACGCACGATTTTCAAGTTCACCAACATCCGCGGCGCGCTCATCACGATGCCGCACAAGGTTACGACGACTGGCCTAGTCGATGAAGTCTCGCCCACGGCGCAAATTGCGGGCGCATGCAACGCCGTGTTGCTGCGGCCGGACGGCACCTTGTTGGGTGACATGTTTGACGGTGCCGGGTTCGTGCGCGGCGTGCTGCGCAAAGGGGTCAAGCTCGGTGGCGCACGCATACTGGTGGTCGGTAGCGGCGGCGTCGGTTGCGCAATCGCCGCCTCCTTCGCCGCGGCGCATGTCGGCGAGATCGGTCTCTTTGATGTCAACACGGCGTCGAGCGAAGGTCTCGCGGAGCGTCTGCGCAAGCACTATCCAGCGTTGAAGGTCACGACTGGATCGAAAGACCCGGCGGGCTACGACGTCGTCGTTAATGCGACCCCAATGGGCATGAACGAAGGCGACGAATTGCCCATGGACGTTTCACGCATCGCGCCCACCACGTTTGTCGGTGAAGTCGTGATGAAGAAGGAAATGACGGCGTTTCTCGCGGCCGCACAAGCGCGCGGCTGTCCGATCCAAATTGGCACCGATATGTTGTTCGAGCAAATCCCCGCGTATCTAGAGTTCTTCGGATTCCCCACGACGACTCCGGACGTGCTGCGCTCGGTCGCGCGATTGAGCTACTGAACGCGGCTTAGTACCCTGCCGCGAGCCCCGTATTCCGACGTGGGTCATTCGCTCCATAGAAACGATTGTTGCCGACAGGTTTGCCTTCCAACGACGGCGCGCCGACAACGATAGCGGCCATGTGATTCGGCGGCTGCGGATTGCCCAATTTGTGCCCCATGCCTTCTAGAATTTTCCGCGTATCGGGGCTGAGCGCGAAGTTCTCGACGTTGGTCAAATCCGGCAACCACTGCTGATGAAAGCGCGGCGCGTCAACGGCTTCCTGCACGTTCATTCCGTAGTCGATCATGTTCAAAATGCTATGCAGCACCGCCGTGATGATGCGGCTGCCGCCCGGCGTGCCGACGACGATCACGGGCTTGCCGTCCTTAGTCACGATGGTCGGGCTCATTGAACTGAGCGGGCGCTTGCCCGGCGCGATTGAATTGGCTTGCCCCTGTACGAGTCCGTAGATATTGGGCACGCCGATTTTCACGGTGAAATCGTCCATCTCGTTGTTGAGCAGCACGCCGGTTTTCGCTGCGGTCACACGCGCGCCGAACCAATCGTTGAGTGTGTAGGTTACCGCCACTGCGTTGCCCCATTTGTCGACGATGGAATAGTGCGTCGTGTTGGTGCCTTCGTGCGGCGCAACGCCGGGTTTGATCGCTTGTGAAACACCGGCCTTTGCCGGATCAATCACCGCGCGAATCTTCGCGGCGTACGTTTTGTCCAGCAGGCGGTCCAGCGGGTTCGTGACGAAGTCTGGGTCGCCGAGATAGCTATTGCGATCCACGTACGCGTGGCGCATCGCTTCGATTTGGTAATGCACCGCCTGCGCCGAACGGAACCCCAAATCCTTCATCGGGTAGCCTTCAAGCACGTTGAGCATTTCGCAAATAATCACGCCGCCGGAGCTAGGCGGCGGCGCTGACACGACGCCGTAGCCACGGTAGTTGCACTCAATGGGTTTCAGTTCGCGCGTTTTGTATTGGTCCAGATCGGCCTGGGTGATGATGCCCTTGCCCGCTTGGCTCGACGCCACAATCGCAGCTGCCACTGGCCCTTTGTAAAACCCGTCCTCGCCTTTTTCGCTGATCAATCGCAGCGTGTTTGCGAGGTCCGGCTGCACCAGTTTCTCGCCAACGTTGTATGCCTCGCCCTTGTTCAAAAAGATCGCAGCCGACGCCGCGTCTTTGCGGAAATCGTTGGTGGCGACGCGCAAAATATCCACGTCGCCTTGCTGCAATTCAAAGCCTTCTTCCGCATGCTTGATCGCGGGGGCGATGAGTGCGGCGCGCGGCATCGTGCCGTACTTCGCTCGCGCCATCTCAAAGCCCGACACCGAGCCGGGCACCGCCACCGCGAGGTGACCCGTTGTGCTCGCGCCCTTGATCACATTGCCGTCTTTGTCGAGATACATGTTGGCCGTCGCGGCGAGCGGCGCTTTCTCACGGAAGTCCAAGAATGTCTTTCGTCCATCGGCGAGCTGCACAGTCATGAAACCGCCGCCACCTAAATTGCCCGCGGCCGGATACACCACCGCCAGCGCGTAGCCCACCGCCACCGCCGCGTCCACCGCGTTGCCGCCGTTCTTGAGCACGTCCACGCCGATCTTCGTCGCGAGGTGCTGGGCAGTGACCACCATGCCGTTCTCCGCCGCGACGGGCGCGACGGAGGCGGCGTGCGCTGCACTCGACCAAACGACGGCGAGACTTGCGAGCAGAAGCGATTTGGAGAAATAGCGTGACATCATTGGGCTCCTAAGCGGCAAGGATGTGCGCCGCACGATTCGACGCAGTCTAGCCGTCGGCGGTGAAATCGTGCTTCTAACGTTTCACGAATCGCACTAACAGCAAAATGAGTCTAACGACCGTCGGGTGGTCGTTACAGCAACAAAATACATAAAGTCGACTGAATGACAAATATGCCCGCAAGGCTTTAGCAGCAGTCGTTACAGCGAAAAAGCTGATAGCGCATTTACTGCGGCGGTGAAAGCGCGTTCGCTACTCGGACGCGTCGACCTGCGCGTCACCCAGCGTCGCTATCATCCGGTCCAGCGCGGCGTAAAACTGACTAGCGAACTCAGGGCCGATTTGCGCTTCGAGGTCGGCGTACGCCGCTTCGATTTTTGGTGCGATGCGCGTCGCGAGTGCGCGGCTCTTGGAGGTGAGCGAGACCTTCACGCGGCGTTGGTCGTGCGTCAAACGTTCGCGCACCACGTAGCCAGTTTCTTCCATGCGTGTAAGCACTCCCGCAAGGCTCGGGCTCGAAATGCAACACAACGTCACGATTTCGCGCGGCTCCATCGGCCCGCGCTCCAAGATCGCACGCACGATGCGCCACTGCTGCTCGGTGATATCGTGCGCATTGAGGATCGGCCGAAAGCGCGAGATCACATGCTCCCGCGCTTGCAGCAACAAGAGCGGCAGATTACGGTGCGTGATGGGAGTGCTTTGCTTGGCCATTGTGCTGCGCATGAGAACGATCACATGTTAACGAATTTGTTCGTTTCGCTCGCTGCGCTTGACACTTCGAGCGGGTCGGGAATATATTGCTAACATATTAGTGAATAGGCGCCGCGCGAGAATTTTCATGGCTATTTTTGATCCACGTATTTCGTTCGACATCGCGCCGTGGCGCTTGTCGGGCGTTGTCTACGGAACGCTGCTCAACGACCGCGCCGCACTCGCGGCGATTGGCGACGCGGCCAACCAGCCACCGTATAAGGCCGCGCCGAAAGCGCCGGTGCTTTACGTGAAGCCGCGCAACACGTTATCGAATTCTGGCGCGACGGTTGAAGTGCCTGCCGACGCAGGCGAATTCGAAATCGGTGCGTCGCTCGGCTTGGTGTTTGGGCGTACGGCGTGTCGCGTGAGCGTAGCCGATGCCTTCGCCCATCTCGCGGGCTTCACGTTAGTCGCTGACCTCTCCGTGCCGCACGATAGTTTTTATCGTCCGTCCGTGCGCTTCAAAGCGCGCGATGGTTCGTGCGTCTTCGGACCACGCGTCGTCGCTTGCAACCAAATTGTGTCGCCTGACACGTTGACCTTACGCGTGAGCGTGGATGGCCAAGTCGTGCACAGCGCAAGCAACGCGGGCATGCAGCGTTCGGTCGCGCGCCTGATCGCCGAGGTGACCGATTTCATGACGCTCCGTGCGGGTGATGTGCTGCTGCTGGGCGTCTCCGCAGGCGCGCCGCGCGCGCGTGCGGGACAGCGCTTCGCGATCGAAAGCGACGCGAGCGAACTCGGTCGGCTTGAAGGCTCGATTGTCCAAGAAGCAACGACGCAGGAGCAAGCCGCATGAAGACCGCACGTGTTGCTTACGGTGGCGCATTACACGACGCCACACCACACGCCGATGGTGTGTGTCTCGCCGACGGGCGCATCGTCGCAGAAACCGACGTCGTGTGGTTGCCGCCGTTCGAGGTCGGCACGATCATCGCGCTCGGTTTGAACTACGCCGATCACGTCAAGGAGTTGTCGAAAGAATTGACGGTCACCAGCAAAGACGAACCGCTCGTGTTCCTGAAAGGCCCCGGCGCAGTGATCGGACATCGCGGCTTTACGCGTCGCCCGAACGACGCGACGTTTATGCACTACGAATGTGAGCTTGCCGTAGTCATTGGCGCGACCGCGAAGAACGTCACGCGTGCCGACGCGATGAAGCACGTTGCGGGTTACACCGTCTGCAACGACTACGCGATTCGCGATTACCTTGAGAACTGGTACCGCCCGAACCTGCGCGTGAAGAACCGCGACACCTGCACCGTACTCGGCCCGTGGTTTGTGGACGCCGCGGATGTACCCGATACGCATACCTTGGCGCTGCGCACTTTGGTGAATGGCAAGGTCACGCAACAAGGCAACACCGCAAACATGATCAACGACATCCCCGCGCTGATCGAATATCTCAGCAGCTTCATGACACTACAAGCGGGCGACGTCATCCTCACTGGCACGCCAGACGGTGTCGTGAACGTCAACGTTGGCGACGAAGTCATCACTGAAATCGACGGCATCGGCCGCCTCGTAAACACCATCGTCGGCGATGCGATGTTTGGCCGATAGGAACCAGCACGACACGTTATTTTTGACGCAGATTACGCAGATTTGTCGGTGGATTTACGCAGATTTTCTTCACACTTATTTTCGAGCAGCGAAAAAATCCGCGCAATCTGCGTGAAATCTGCGTAATCTGCGTCAAAAAAATACATCGCGCCGAACGAACCACCTCGAACACATAAGTAAGACTTGCAACAAGGCACCCAATGCGCATCGAACATCTAATTGACGGCAAGGCGATTCAAAGCCGCGACTACTTCGAAACGATTAACCCGGCAACGCAAGACGTGCTCGCCGAGGTCGCGGCGGGCGGCGAAGCCGAGGTGAACGCTGCCGTGGCCGCCGCCAAAGCTGCGTTTCCGAAGTGGGCCGGACTGCCCGCGACTGAGCGCGCGCGCCTGGTGCGTAAGCTCGGCGACTTGATCGCGCAGCACGTGCCGGAAATTTCGCGCACCGAAACGATGGACTGCGGCCAGGTGATCGCGCAAACGGGCAAGCAACTCATCCCGCGCGCGGCCGACAATTTTTATTACTTCGCCGAAATGTGCACGCGTGTGGATGGTCATACCTACCCAACGCCAACGCACTTGAACTACACACTGTTTCACCCGGTCGGCGTCTGCGCGCTCATTAGTCCATGGAACGTTCCGTTCATGACCGCCACGTGGAAAACCGCGCCCTGCCTCGCGTTCGGCAATACGGCGGTATTAAAGATGAGCGAACTGTCGCCGATGACGGCTGCGCGCCTTGGTGAATTGGCGCTTGAAGCCGGCATTCCGGCGGGCGTGTTGAACGTGGTGCACGGCTACGGCAAAGATGCGGGTGAACCGCTGTGCAAACACCCGGACGTGCGCGCGATTTCGTTCACCGGATCGACCGCGACGGGCAATCGTATTGTGCAGGCCGCAGGTCTCAAGAAATTCAGCATGGAACTCGGCGGCAAAAGCCCGTTCGTGATTTTCGACGACGCGGATTTGAGCCGCGCGTTAGACGCTGCGGTGTTCATGATCTTCAGCAACAATGGCGAGCGCTGCACCGCTGGCAGTCGCATCCTTGTACAGAAAAGTATCTACGCGGATTTCGTCGCGAAGTTCGTCGAACGCGCAAAGCGCATCACGGTCGGCGACCCGCTTGACGAAAAGACGATTGTCGGGCCGATGATCAGTCAGGGCCATCTTGCCAAAGTGCGGAGCTACATCGAACTGGGCGGCAAAGAAGGCGCCACCATGCTCTGCGGCGGCTTGGGCACGCCCGCGCTTCCCGCCAACGTCGCGAAGGGAAACTATGTGTTGCCCACGGTCTTCGCCGATGTCGACAACCGCATGCGCATCGCACAAGAAGAAATCTTCGGCCCTGTCGCCTGCTTGATCCCGTTCGACGACGAAGCCGACGCGATCAAGAAAAGCAACGACATCGCCTATGGTTTGTCGAGTTACGTGTGGACCGAAAACATCGGTCGCGCGCATCGCGTCGCGGCGGGTATCGAAGCCGGCATGTGCTTCGTGAACAGTCAGAACGTACGCGACCTGCGCCAGCCTTTCGGCGGCACCAAAGCTAGCGGTACCGGCCGCGAGGGCGGTACATGGAGTTACGAAGTTTTCCTCGAACCGAAGAACGTCGCAGTGTCGATGGGCAGCCACCACATTCCGCACTGGGGCGTTTGATCATGCCGACCAAGATCTCGTCCGTTCGTCGCGCGTTGTTGCAGTCCGCCGCGTTGCTCGCGGTGCCCGCGTGGGCACAGCAACCGTGGCCTGCGCGGCCCCTGCGCTGGGTGGTGCCGTTTCCGCCGGGCGGCACGACAGACGTCGTTACGCGCCTGATCGCCACCGAAATTTCGCGTTCGCTCGGACAGCCCATTGTTGTCGACAACAAGCCCGGCGCGGGTACAGTGATCGGCGTCGACTTTGTCGCCAAAGCACCTGCCGATGGCTACACCCTGATCACGGTCGCGAATAGTTTCTGCGCGAATCAGACGCTCGTGAAGAACCTGCCGTATGACAGCGCGAAAGACTTGAAACCCGTTGCGCTGATGGGCCAAAGTGAACACGTGCTCGTTGCCAATCCCGCCCTCGGTGTCAAGACACTTGCAGAATTTTCGGCGCTCGTGCGCAAGCTTCCGGGCAAAGTCAGCTACGCAAGTTTTGGCAACGGCACCTCGGCGCATCTCGCTGGAGCGATGCTGGAGAGCGAACTACAAACGCCCATGATTCATGTGCCCTACAAAGGCCAAGCCCCGGCGCTCACCGATGTGTTGGGTGGACAAGTGAACGTCATGTTCGGCAATTGGCCCGAATTCAAGGCGCACGTGAAGAGCGGCAAACTCATCGCACTCGGTATGGCCAGCGCGCAACGCTCACCGTACGCGCCGGATGTGCCAACGCTCGCGGAGCAGGGCATCAAGCTCGAATCGAACACATGGGGCGGTGTACTGATGCGCAGCGGCACGAGTGATGTCGTGCTCGCGCGCATTCACGCTGAGATTCAAAAAGCGCTTCAAGCGCCGACAGTCGTGGCTGCCTTTCAAGAGGGTGGCGTCGTCGCGATGCCCGGCTCGCAGGCGCAGTTTGCAGCATTCATCACAAGCGAAGTCACGAAGTACGCAGACGTTATCCGCAAAGCCAACATCCGCATCGATAACTAAACCACATCACATCGCAGAAGGAGCAACACATGGGCAAGCTCGCACTCGTAGCAAAGACCACACACGTTCCATCGATCTACCTGTCGGAGTTGGACGGGCCGCGCAAGGGAACACGACAAGACGCGATTGATGGGCACCGCGAGATTGGTCGCCGCTGCCGTGAACTCGGCGTCGATACTATTGTCGTGTTCGACACGCATTGGCTCGTGAATGCGAACTATCACATCAACTGCGCACCGCATTTCAAAGGCCTCTACACGAGCAACGAATTGCCGCACTTCATCAGCAACATGCCGTTCGAGTTTCCAGGCAACCCTGTGCTCGGGAAGATTCTCGCAAAGGCTGGAAACGCGATGGGCGTCGAGACGCTGGCGCACGATGCGACCACGCTCGATCCAGAGTACGGGACGTTGGTGCCGATGCGTTACATGAATGCGGATCAACACTTCAAGGTGGTTTCGGTGTCCGCAATGTGCACGGTGCACTACCTCAACGACAGCGCGCGGCTCGGCTGGGCGATGCGCCGCGCGATTGAAGAAAATTACGACGGCACGGTCGCGTTTCTCGCGAGCGGCAGCCTCAGTCACCGCTTCGCACAAAACGGCCTCGCCCCGGAATTCGCGTTCAAGATTTGGAGTCCACTACTCGAATCGCTCGACCACAGCGTCATGGAAATGTGGAAGCGCGGCGACTGGAAAACATTCTGCGAAATGCTGCCCGAATACGCAAGCAAAGGTCACGGCGAAGGCTTCATGCACGACACCGCGATGATGCTCGGCGCGCTCGGTTGGAGCGGATACGACGGCAAGGCCGAGATCGTCACCCCATACTTCGGCGCGTCCGGCACTGGACAATTGAATGCCGTTTTTCCAGTGACGCCAAACGATGGCGCCGCGATTCCCGCTGCGCAAGCGTCGGCGGCGTTGGGTTATCAAGCAGTGAGTAGACTTTAGCTACCCACCGCATGCGCCCGTTCGTGGTGAGCCTGTCGAACCATGAACACCACGACAGAGATGCCGTCGACTGAACAGCAAGCACGCACTTTTTCGCACCGACAACACGACCATGCCCCACCTCGTCATCCTCTACACAGGCAACCTCGATCAACCGGCCGATCAAGGCGGAACCGACATGAAAGTGCCTTGCCGAGCGTTGGCAGACACCATGCTTGCCGCGCGTGACGAGCAGC
>JAKPSO010000181.1 GCA_029571495.1 Pseudomonadota bacterium | reverse complement strand
CTTTTTCGGGGAGATGCAAGGCGTGCAGCACCGCGATGGCACCGTACGCATCGTTCGCGGCGTAGAGCAACTGGCTTGTTGTCAGCTCCGCGTTGGACCAATTTGTCGTGCTGATGCGTTTGGATTTTTGGAAGCGCTGTTGGAGCACCATTGCGACCGCGCTTTTCACGCCGACTTCGTTGCGGTGCCCGACTTGTTTGAAATAGGTTGTCATGTCGAGAATCGCGCCGGGCTGCACGCCAAACTTTCTCTGGATGTGACCACGATCAGAGCGCAAACCAAAGCCCACTTTCACCATCTTCGTGGACTGCAAAAGTGACAGCAGTGCCTCGCGGCATTCTGCGCGATGTACCTGAAAAATATATGCGCGCTCCAGTGTAGAAAACTGCACGACGTGAGGCCCGGTGGAGGCTTCGCCCGGCGCGAAGGTTGGTTTCGATTCGGTGTCGAAACCTACGAAGCGGCGAGTGAGCAAGTGCGCTGCGGCGGCTTGGGCCTGCGCAGTGGTCGTCGGAACTTCGATCTGATCGATGCGCAGGCCGACGAACGCGGGCAACGCGTCGATTTGCTCCTTCGTCGGCACCAGCGGGCGCGCGGACCGCGTGCGGCGCTGCGGCCGCGATGGCTCCGGCTCTAGTGCGGGCGAAGCATGGCCTGCCTGTTCCTCGCTTTTCTTGCGCCCGAGAAAGGGTACGAACTGGCGAATGGTGTCGAGAAATTTCATGTCGGTGGATTATCGGCACGCAACCATACCGTGCGGGAGCGGCGGAAGCCGCGATTCCCTCAAGCTGGGTGCGATCTCGGCTTTCGCCGCTCCCACAAAAAAGTGCATTCGGTGTCGCCTGGCTTAGTCGCGCACATCGGCGACGGGATTCGCGCCGAAGTCTGCGCGCTGCAAGTACGTCAACACGCGCGCCGCGCCGGCCTCTGGTGTGAGCAAATCGCCGTTGTTCTTGTATTCAACGAAGACCGCGTGGCTCGGAAAATCGGCGGGGTTGGTCGCGCGGATATGCGTTTGCATGTCGGTGTCGATGATGCCGGGCGCAAGCGAGCACACTTTCGCGCCGTTACTGCGCGCGGCCTCTTCGAGCGCGAGGCAGCGCGTGTAGTGGTCCATGCCCGCTTTCACGGCGCTGTAAATCGATTGCGATGCCATCGCGCGGCGACCGTTGCCCGAAGAAATGTTCAGCACTTTTTTTGCGCCCGCCCAATTTTCGGTGGCGTGCAAGAACGCGGCGGTGAGATGCATCGGCGCTTCAAGGCCGACGCGAAGCACTGTCGAGATGTCCTTGGCGTCCGCGTTTGCGAGCGCACTAATTCGCGGCAGTGCGGCAGCGTTGTTGATCAGCGTCGCGCTGTCGAATTCGTCGCCGAGAAACAGGCTCAACCATCGCGAAAGCTGCGCGGCCGCGGCTGCGCCGTCGACGAGGTCAAGCGACCATTGCGCTAGCGTCGCATCTTCAATGGTGTCAACGAGTTCGTTCAGTTCGGGTTGGCTGTGCCGCGAGATGCACAGGAGCGTGTGCCCTGGTTGCAGCAGTTGTTTGGCCATCGCGAGGCCCATACCGCGCGACGCGCCAGTGAGGATGTAGAGATGTTGTTTCATGGGCGCATCTTAGCGCGCGGTCGATACTTCTCTTTCGGCGCGCTACTTTTTCGTCGTGATCGCACCGTTCATCAGCAGCGCCAACTCTGTGCCCTGAAGCACGCGAATGCTGTTCTTCGACGCAAATTGTTGTGCCGGTGCAGACAAAGGATTGAGCGCCACGTAGATGCCAAGGCTTGCGTCTTGGGCGTTCATCGCGCTGGCCAGATCGCGTAGCGCCTCGACGCCGTGCGCGGCGGCCTTCCAGCGCTTGCAGCAAACCAGACTCACGCGGCCATCCTTTTCGATTTTCAGATCAGCACCGTCTTTAGTGACAGGGGCAGTCGTGAAGCCCGCGTTGCGATACGCCGCATCAAGCGCGGTCGTGAAGTCGCGGCCAGACATGGTGGCGAGCGATTCGAGTGTGGCTTCGATCTTCGCGGGGTTGGGCGCGCGCATTTGCCGCCACAGCGCCATCGCGCCGATGCCCGCGAACGGAAGGCCCGACAGCGCACCGACGACGCTGTACTTTTGTGGAAAGAGAGAAAAGCACGCCGCGCCGACTGCGACCGCCAGCACAAAGCTGATCCACCACGGCGAGCGCAGCAGCAAGGCGAACAGGGAGTTTTCAGACATCTTGAATTTCACGGTGGCTTCTCGCTTGGGCGTTGGGGCAATGGCTGCGCATTGTCGTGCAGTTGTAGGGCGGTTATGGGCATGCGGGAGCACTGCCAAAGTGGGTCCTTCACGGCTTGCCCACAAGAAAAATCGGTGAAAGCCCCTTGGATAGACTACGGCCCCCACAGGAGTTATTTGAATGTCAGTCACCGAACAAGGCCTTTTGGCCGCACTTTCCAGCGTGCTCGACCCCCACACGGGCAAGGATTTTGTCAGCACCCGCGCCCTGCGCAACGTGCAGATCAGCGGTGGCGACGTGGCGTTTGACGTGGAGCTGGGCTACCCCGCCAAGAGCC
>JAKPSO010000018.1 GCA_029571495.1 Pseudomonadota bacterium | reverse complement strand
GGGCGCAACGCGTCAAGTTGCGCTTTCAGATCAACCGCTAGTTCAAGGTTACTCATTGGTCTATTCAATCGAAGTGGAGCTGCGGTTCACGCGTCGGTATTGTTTTATCGACTTGCGCAAGTGCTCTGCGTTAGCGGGCTCCGCAAGCAAGTAGGTCGTTTCGGCTAATCCGTCTGCGGCATCGTACATTGACGCAGTGCTCGTCGGGTCGATTCCGGCAACCAGCCCACCTTTGCTCTGGACAACGGGAGGTTTCAGTTCGGGCGCTTCTTTGTCAGATGGCTTGGGCATGTGACCTCGCGGTCTTTAGTGCGTAGGGCGCAATCATATTGCGCCTCGGCCGTTGCCGGCATCAATTTGGGCGCGGTGAACCGCACCCTACGTCCGTCACGGGATATTTCGCAACGCGACTCGCCGTTTCGGGCTACACCACCATCGGCGTAACCGCTCCATCCATCGCCACGACCGCCCCCGTTATGTAACTCGCCCGGTTTGATGCAAGGTACACCACAGCGTCGGCGATTTCATTGGGTTCTGCAATGCGGCCGAGGGGGCGTGTAGCTTTGGCTCGGGTCAGGGCTTCTTCCATGCTGATGCCTTGTTGCCGGGCTTCGGCTTGCATGCCTTCTTGCAGGCGCTCGGTGAGCGTGAGGCCGGGGTTGACGGCGTTTACGCGTACGCCTTTGCCAGCGTAGGCGGCGGCGAGACCGCTGCTGGCGAGCATGAGCGCGGCGTTGGCCGAACCGCCTGCGAGGTGCGTGACGGCGGCGACTTTTCCGCCTGCGCCGACGACGTTGACGACCGCGCCGCGGCCACGTGCGCCCATCTTTTTGATCAGTGGGTTGATGACGTGAATGTAGGTGAAGAACTTTGCTTGCATGGCGTCGTGCCATGCGTCGGTGGTGAGCTCGGCAGCGGGCGTGCGTTTGGCCGCGCCAGCGCTGTTGACGAGCACGTCCACCGCGCCGAAGTCTCGCTCGACCGCGTCGACCAAGCGCTCGGCGTCGACGGCGTTGCGCAAATCAGCGGTAATGATGTTGACCGTCGCGCTCGGCGTCGCGCTTTGCAGTTCGCGTTGCGCGGATTGCAATGTTTCGAGCGTGCGCGAAACGAGCGTGACGCGCGCGCCCTCGGCGATGAAGCCTCGCGCGCAGGCAAGGCCAATGCCTTTGCTGCCGCCGGTGATGAGGACGTGAAGATTCGTGAGTTGTAGGTTCATGGTGCGCGGCGTTTAGTTGGAAATGTCGAGGTCAGCGTAACGCAAGCGACGTCTTCCAGAGGCCGCAAGAGTTCAATCGCGCTGCCCTATGGCACGTTGAGGCCATGCTACGCTTTCGACAAACATCGAACGAGCCTGAACACAAACTTTCGGCGGCGCGGTGAGACTCCTCGAAAGGTCGGCGACATGTGGGTGGTGAGTGTTGGGTTCGGTTTCTTAATCGCAGCGTTGGTGCCTAACGCGTCGGCGTTGGCAACGCGATTCTTCATGCCGTACACGGCGGTCGCGGCCGGTGGGTTGGTGTCTAGTTTGATCGGTATCGTGGCGGCGGCGATTTTTGTGTCGACAAGCCGTCTCTCGGAGCGCTTGCCTGCGGCGATACCGGGTTACGAGTTGCTGCTGACGGGCGCCATCGTGCGGGCGCTGATGTTGGTTGTGAGTATTGTTGGGGCGGCGTTTTTCCCCGTCGGTTCCGACTCGTTTAGTCTGTTCAACGCGGTCTATCCGTGGCTGGCCATGCCACTCGGTTTCCTGGCCAATTTATGTCTGCTCGTCGGCAGCACGAAGGTGCTTCTCGCAGCGCTGCCGCGCCTGCCGAAGGAGCGCGCGTGAGCGGCGCTGTGTCTAGACGCCTGCGCGTTCTACTGGTTGCGGCCGTCGCAATTGCGAGCAATAGCGCGGTGGCGCATAGTGCGCCCTCGGATGAGGCGGTGTGGTTCTTCTTGGCGGCCCTGCTTGCCATTCCGGTGTTGCTGATCGGCGTGATCTTGCTAATTGTGCATCTCGTGCAGCACGCCAGGCTCAGCAGTCGGGCGCGGCGCGCGGCCAGCGCAGGACAGACTTCCGACGCAGCGAACGTCGACACGAAGCGCGGCAGCAACGCAGGCACGCTTGCTTGGTGGCTGATCGGCGGGTCCGTAGCGGTCCTAGCGTTGGTGGCGCTTGCGGGCATCGTAAGCTCGCGAACGGTCTTCGCATTTTGGCGAGTGATTGTGGTGGTATTCGTGGTCGCCGCGCTGATCGTGTGGGCCGTACGTTACGCGTCGCGGCGGTCGCGTGATATGCGCGCGCTCCGCGTGACGGCACCTGCAGCGCCGCGTGCGGCGGCGGCCCCAGTCGACGATGCCGAACTGCCAGCGAAGCCGTCGAATTTCATGCTTTGGCTATCCATCGTTTTGCTTGCGATTGCCGGATTCGCGGTCCTGAGTCCGTTCTATCTCATGCATCGCAAGGATCTGGCCGCGAAACAAGCGGAATCGGCGCGCGCCGTGCAAAAGGCGGACGAGTCGCAGCGCGAGCTTGATCGCGCGGCGGAGGCCGCGAGCAACAAAGCGCGCATCGATCAGATGGCGCGCGAAATGATGGGCGAGCCTCCGCCGCCACCGCCACCAACGCAAGTGCTCTCGCCGGAACAACGGGCGCAGGCGGAGCGCGTCGCAGCCGAGCTGCGCATGCAGTGCTATTTCTACGGCGTGTTCAACGTGGAGAAACGCGGCGTGCCTTATCAATTCACACTACGCGCGGACGGTACGTTTGAGAGTCTCAACAAGACCGACCAAGCGCGTCGCGCCGGACGATGGTCTTACAGTGAAGAGCCGAATCGGGCGGGCGACAGCCACATGCTCATCTTCAAATACAGCATCGGTTTGCCCGCGACGGAGGAAGAGCGCTTGACGCAAACGGGCAGCAAGGTCGTCAGGACACAAAACGCGGCGGGACGGTACGACTACGAGTTGCTCGAAGTGCTCGACTACCCCGAATGCAACGATCCGGTTCGGGCGCGCGAGTATCCGAAACGCTTGCCTTAGCGGTAACAGCTTTTTCGCGCTAACGACCGTTCGGTGGTCGCTGGAAGCGGATTATCCTATTTGTCGACTTGTGCGATATTTTCGCTGTAACGGGCTTGCATCAGCCGCGCGAGCCACAAAGCTGTAGGCGTACTGCCAGCACATTGGCGCGCAGCGTTCTACGCCCGCGCGTTGACCATCACGACGATCAGATTACGATTGGCGGCGTTCTCGAAGCGATGCGGCAGCTCGCTGCTGAAATGAAAACTATCGCCCGTCGTGAGCGTCCATTGCGCTTCGCCGACGACCAATTTGAGTCGGCCCTGCAACACGTAGCCGGCCTCCTCGCCTTGGTGCGTGTAGAGCTCGTCGCCCGACGATGCGCGCGGCTCGAACTCCAAGAGCGTGAAACTAAACGCGCTGCTAGCCGCGCCGCCGCTCGCGAGTGCATGTTTGCGAATGCCAGATTTCCACATCGAAATCGACGAGCGTTCGCCCGCGCGCGTGATGACCGGCGCGGCGGGCTGCGCGGCGGCGGGACCACGCACGATCTCGGCGAGGTTGATCTGCATCGCGTCGGCTAGGCTCGTCAGCGCACGCAGCGTTGGCGACGAAAGACCGCGTTCCATCTGACTCAAAAAGCCAATCGAGAGCCCTGTGCGCGAAGACATTGCGTTGAGCCCCAAACCCTTGTTGCGACGCAGCGCACGAATGCGCGCGCCGACGGCGGCGTCGACGATTTCGGCGCTCGCGACGTCGGTGGACGCTGCGGTTTCGGTTTTGCGTTTCATCTCGCGAATATTCGGTTATTTAGCACTCGCTGAATACGTCTCAGGGTGTAGACTATATTTCATGTACATGAAATTTAACCCAAAACAGGGTTGGCGCGACGAGCCCCGCTAGCGGCTCGAGGAGAATGTTGATGAAGTTCAAAAGCATAGCTGCGGCGCTTGCGATTATTGCGTCCGTTGTCACGAGCTCCAGCGCGCTCGCGCAGGACAAGCCGTTGAAAGTGGGCTCAACGCCGACCGGTGTTCCGTTCACGTTCCTTGATACCAAGACCAATTCGATTCAAGGCATCATGGTCGACATCATTCGCGAAGTGGCCGCCGATGCGGGCTTCAAAGTTGAAGTCGAAGGCATGCCGTTCGCGACGTTGATTCCATCGCTCACGGGTAACAAGATCGACATCATCGCCGCCGCGATGTACATCACACCGCCGCGGCAAGAAGTCGTTGATTTTTCGCGCCCGATTTACACCTACGGCGAAGGCCTCGTTGTGTCGAAGAAAGACACGCGCGAGTACGCGAAGCTCGAAGACATGAAGGGCTACACCGTCGGCGCGCAGAAGGGCACGGCGTATGTTGAGCCGCTGCAAAAATCTGGCCTCTTCGCCGAAGTGAAAATTTACGACAACATCCCGGCGATTTTGTCCGACGTCAACGCGGGCCGTATTCAAGCGGGCTTCGCCGACAAACCCATCGTTGCCTATAACCTGCAACAAGGCTTGTTCGCAGAGACGCGTTTGGTCAAGGGTTACACCTCGACGCTCTCCGGCTCCGTGGGCATCGGCGTGCGCAAGACGGACGGCGCGCTGTTGAAGAAGATCAACACGTCACTCGAAAAGCTTCAGAAGAACGGCACGATCGACAAGATCCTTGCGAAGTGGGGCCAGTAGGCAGCGCTATTCGTTTAAGCGATGTGTAGGCGCGGACTCGGCCGCGCTTACCTATGGCGTCGAGCGACGCCAAGTCGTCGCCTACCCTTAAGCGGACTGCATTGGACCTTTGTACACATGACATCAACTCACCCACAACCTTGATTCCACATGTTTTGGACTGACGCAGCGACCTTCATGCCCATCCTCATGGAGGGGCTGCGGCTGACGGTAATCGTCACCTTGGGGTCGTTGCTGCTTTCGACGTTGCTGGGGCTCGTGTGGGCGCTGATGCGCGTCTCGGGCATCGGGCCATTGGTGTGGAGCGCGAAGTGCATCGTGAACGTGATTCGCGGGATTCCGATCATCGTTCAGCTTTTCTACATTTACTTCGTGCTGCCCGAATTCGGCATCACGCTCACCGCGTTGCAAGCCGCGATCATTGGTCTTGGCGTGGCGTACTCGGCGTATCAGTCGGAAAATTTCCGCGCGGGTATCGAGGCGATTGACCACGGCCAAATCGAAGCAGCGCAATCGCTCGGCATGGGTTGGGCGATGATGATGCGCCGTGTGATCCTGCCGCAAGCGATCAAGATCGTGCTGCCGCCGTACGGCAACACGATGATCATGATGCTCAAAGATTCGTCGCAAGCGTCCACAATTACTGTGGCTGATTTGGCGCTCAAGGGGCAAATGCTCGCCTCGTCGACGTTCAAAAACTCGACGGTGTTTACGCTCGTGGCGCTCTTGTATTTGGTGATGAGCGTGCCGCTCATTTTGTTCGTAGGCTGGCTCGAACGTCGGGCGAAGAAGTGATGAGTACGCCGCCCGTCATCGAACTCATCGACGTGCACAAGCACTTCGGCACCAACCATGTGCTGCGCGGCATCAGCGCGACGATTTCGCGCGGCGAGGTGGTGTGCATCATCGGTCCATCGGGCTCCGGAAAGTCAACGATTCTTCGTTGCATAAACGGGCTTGAGGCGTATGACGGTGGCGAGGTTCGCGTCGATGGCATTCGCGTGGATCGCGCGGCGCCGACGATCACGTCGATTCGCACACATGTGTCGATGGTGTTTCAGCGATTCAATTTATTTCCGCATCGGACGGCGCTCGAGAACGTGATCGAGGGACCGGTGTTCGTGAAGCGCGAACCGCGCGAGCAAGCCGAGCAACGCGGACGAGAACTCCTCGCCCGCGTGGGCCTCGCCGACAAAGCAGACGCGAAGCCGGGGCAGCTCTCCGGCGGGCAGATGCAGCGCGTGGCGATTGCGCGCGCGTTGGCGATGCAACCGGATGCGATTTTGTTTGACGAGCCGACGTCGGCGCTGGACCCGGAG
>JAKPSO010000151.1 GCA_029571495.1 Pseudomonadota bacterium | reverse complement strand
GTGGCGTTGTGGCTCGGTGGGCTGGGGTCGTTCGATGAGCAATTGGTGTACTCGCAGGGTATTGGTCTTTCGATTTGGGGCATTCTCAACGGCGCGTCTATTTGGTTTAACCGCAACACCGACCGACGTTCATTGCCGAGCGGGTGGCGACTCGCGATCGTGCTCGTATTTGGCATCGTCGGCGGCTTCCTGATCGGCGTGTTCATCGGAAATTGGTATGCCAATGTGCCCATGTTTGCGCGCTCGAACATGACGCCGGGCGCGGGTATCGCGCTGTTTCTCATGACGCTCGGGGTCGGGCTTGCAACGACCTATTACTTCTACACCGAGATTCGCAACACAGAAATGGCGCGCGCGCTTGAGGCGAGCCAACGGCAAGCGGCCGAAGCGCGCTTGACCCTCCTTCAATCGCAGCTCGAACCGCACATGCTGTTCAACACGCTCGCGAATTTGCGCGCGTTGATCGCGACCGATCCGCCGCAAGCGATTGCGATGCTTGATCGCCTGAACGACTATCTGCGCGCCACGCTTTCGGCGTCAAGACAACCCACTCACGCGCTCGCGAGCGAGTTCGATCGTCTGCGCGACTACCTCGCGCTGATGAGCGTGCGCATGGCGGACCGCTTGCAGGTGCATTTCGACTTGCCCGATGACCTGCGCACATGGCCGGTGCCTACGCTTCTGTTGCAACCGATCGTAGAAAACAGCATCAAGCACGGCCTCACGCCTGCGCCAGAAGGCGGCGTCATCACTATCCGCGCACTACAAAGCGGTGCGTCACTCGCACTTGAAGTCATTGACACGGGCGTCGGGTTGGGTGGCGATGAAAGTGCGTCCGCGCTCGCTGCGGGTTTCGGCCTCGTGCAAGTGCGCGAACGACTAGCGACTGCATACGGCGACGCAGCGACGCTCGGTATCGCGCCGAACTCGCCGCAAGGCACCGTTGTGCGCATCACCATTCCACCGGTCGTTGCATGAACACTCCGGCTGCGATCACGGCGCTCATCGCTGAAGACGAACCGCTCCTCGCACGGGCGCTGCGCGCGGAGCTGGCTGCGGCGTGGCCGGATCTCGTAGTTGCCGACGTCGCCACCGATGGCGGCGCAGCAGTGAACAAAGCGCTCGCACTTCGTCCCGACGTTTTGTTTTTCGACATCAACATGCCCGTCATGACCGGCCTGGAAGCCGCGGCCGCGCTCGCTGACGCTTGGGAGACGCACAGCGCAGACGCACGACCGTTTCCGCTGTTGGTGTTCGTCTCAGCGTACGACGAATACGCCCTGCAAGCCTTCGAGACGCAGGCCATCGATTACATCGTCAAGCCCGTGCAACCGCAGCGTCTGCAAAAGACCGTCGCGAAGCTTAAGGCGACGCTCGTGCAGCGTGCACCCGCAGCCAACGCGACGGCCAAGGAAGCCGCGCTTGAGCAAACACTCGCGCAATTGCGGCATCTGCTCGCTCCCTCTGCATTGCCGCAGCACTCCGCAACGAGCACCGGCGCGCTCACCGTGATTCAAGCGAGCCTCACAAGTGCGGCGGGCTCGGCGCTGGTGATGGTGCCGGTGGAAGAGGTCATCTATTTCGAGGCCGCCGACAAGTACGTGCGCGTGCTCACGGCGGAGCGGGAAGTCTTGATTCGCACACCGCTCAAGGATTTGCTACCGCAGCTTGACCCCAATCGCTTCTGGCAAATTCATCGCAGCACCGTCGTGCGCGCCAACGCCATCGAGTCGTTCACACGCGACGAATCCGGCAAGATGTACGTGCAAGTGCGCGGACGGCGCGAGCGGCTCGCCGTGAGCCGCCTTTACGGGCACTTGTTTAAGGCGATGTAGAGACGGGCCCAGCGGCGTCAGTCATTCGCAGTCAATAGTTCCACCGCTCGCTTGCGCAATTCCGCGTGTTTCGGCTCTGGAATCGCTGCCTGGACCTCCACGAACTCCGGTACTGCGTTGCTGCCGCTGTACGCGCGATGTTGCGAGGAAAGATAGAGCCACTGGTATGCGAGTTCGACGCTTTTTACTTCCGGCTCACGCAAGTAGAGCGTGCCCAACGAGCGCATAGCATGGGCTTTCGCAAAGTCAGAGGCTTGGTCCACCGGCGCGACGGTTCGTGCGGCTCGTTTGTACATGGCCATGGCCGTCTGCAATTGTTTCCCGTCTTTGCTGGTACCCGCGGCGAGGTGGATTCCCGCATAAAACTGCCAGTAGGTTTCGCCATGTTCTGCGCGCAACTTGATGCACGCCCAGTCTTTTGCGTTGTCGTAGGAAATTCGGCGATGCGTAGTGTTCTCAAACTCGCATGGCGCGGTCGCGTGCGCGCCATGCGCAAGCATCGCGATCAGGCTGACGTAGACCGCGGCAGTCAGTGTTCGTCGCGCCGTGTTTGCCTCCTCGCCTGCTCGCCGCTTCATGGCCCTGGCTGCATCGGACCGATTTCGCGCATCGAAATATCGGGATCGGTTTGGCCCGAGACCGCTCGGTAGCGCCCGTCCGCAGAACGCGTCAAGAACAGTAGGTAGGTTCGGCGTTGTGCGACATCGAATGCGATCAAGCCCGGCCCATTCGCGGAACGCGAGTCCTCGAGCGCATAGTGGTGCAGCACCAATCGCTTTATCGTCGCATCACCCTTCAATGTCGTCAGGACGTCGAACGTCGTTTCGAGCCCTTTGCCGATGACCGCAGTTTCGCGACCACTCGGCGCGACCACGCGAATATCGGGTAGCGGCGAACGCTCTGCCGTGAGGGTCACCGATACAGGCGTACCCACCACAACGATGTCCGCGCGTTGGCGCAGTTCCTCAAACGTGTATGAACGATGCAGCCTTGCGTTGACACTGGGCGCTACGAGCAGCGCGAGCCCGAGGCTGAACACGCAAAAAACTCGCGCTTTGGTCAGCGGTATTTTCATTGGTTGTCCTCCGTTTCAACGCCGCGGCTGCAAAAGAAAAACGGCCGCGTCGATCAAAGATTGTACGGATGGTCTCTGGCACCTGACACGCACGTGGAGCGTCTCGGTGCGTGACGCAAT
>JAKPSO010000150.1 GCA_029571495.1 Pseudomonadota bacterium | reverse complement strand
ACCGCCGACGGTCAGTCCCTCAATGCGCAACGTCGGCTGACCGATGCCTACGGGCACGCTTTGGCCTTCTTTGCCGCACACGCCGATGCCCTCGTCGAGCGCCATGTTGTTGCCGATCATGGTGACTTTGGTAAGCGCGTCGGGGCCGTTGCCGATGAGCGTTGCGCCCTTCACGGGATACATCAGCTTGCCGTTTTCGATCTTCCAGGCTTCGTCCATGGTAAAGACAAATTTGCCGTTCGTGATGTCGACTTGGCCACCGCCAAAGTTCACCGCGTAGATGCCGTTTTCAACGCTCGCGATGATTTCTTGCGGATCACGGTCGCCGCCGAGCATGTACGTGTTGGTCATGCGCGGCATCGGCAAATGCGCATAGCTTTCGCGACGGCCATTGCCCGTCGGCGCGGCGCCCATGAGGCGAGCGTTCATGGTGTCCTGCATGTAGCCCTTCAGGATGCCATCTTCGATGAGCACTGTCGCGTGCGTCGGTGTGCCTTCATCGTCCACAGTCAACGATCCGCGACGATCTTTCAAGGTACCGTCGTCGAGGACGGTCACACCTTTGGCCGCCACGCGCTCGCCGATGCGGCCCGTGAACGCCGACGACCCTTTGCGATTGAAGTCGCCCTCCAAACCGTGGCCAATGGCTTCGTGCAGCAAGACGCCTGGCCAGCCCGGTCCGCACACGACTGGCATGATGCCCGCGGGCGCGGGGCGCGCGTCGAGATTCACGAGCGCCATGTCCACGGCTTCATTGGCACGCTTCGCGATGAACGCGGCGTCAAATTTTTCGAACCCATAACGACCGCCACCGCCCGAGCGGCCCTGTTCGCGTTTGCCGTTGGCCTCGACAATCGCCGTGACGTTCAATCGGCACAACGGCCGCACGTCTGCCGCCACCACGCCGTCGGTGCGCATCACCAGCATCACCACGTGCTCACACGCGAGGCTGACCATGACTTGCGTCACGCGTGGGTCGCGCGCGCGGGCAATGCGCTCGGTCTCGCGTAGCAACGCAATTTTGGCCTCGTCGCTGATGGACGCGAGCGGATCGGCGGCGGTGTACAAAGCAGCCGGCGCGCTCTTGCCGTTGATGGCAACGCTCGCGCTTTGTCCAGCTCGACCGATGGCGGCCACGGTGTTCGCCGCTTGCGTGATCGAGTGGATGCCAATGTCGCCAGAATAAGCAAACGCCGTTTGCTCGCCGCAGATCGCGCGAACGCCGACACCGGAGGAAATCGAAAAGCTTCCGCTCTTGACGATGCTTTCTTCGAGCGACCAGTTTTCTGACTTGTGGTGTTCGAAGTAAAGATCCGCAAACTCAACGCCCCTCGACGAAAGCCCGCCAAGGGTCGTCGCGAGTTGATCAAGAGAGAGATTGGCGGGCGCGAGAAGGAGCGATTGCGCGGCGGCGAGAGAAGCAGACATCAAGTAGCCAGTGAGTGGGAAATCAAGCCCGCGAGGGTAGCACAGGGCATCGTCTGAGCGCATGCGCGTGTAAGGCGCTGCGCGCGACGCACGACAAAGCGCTAAAACCACTTATCGCGCCCTGTCGCGGTTCGTTCCAACAACACCTTGCTGCACTGCACTACGAATGACGCGCACATGAAATCAAAAATCGCACTGCTAGTGCTGATCGCAGCGGCGATCGGCGCGTTCTTCTACTTTGATCTTGCCAAGTTCCTAACGCTCGACGGATTCAAGGCGCAGCAGGCGGTGCTGACCGCCTACGTCACCGAAAATCCTTGGCAAAGCGCCGCCGCGTTCTTCGTGGCCTACGTGGCGGTGGCGGCGCTGTCGCTTCCCGGCGCGGCGATATTGACCCTGGTAGGTGGGGCGATTTTCGGATTTAGCAAAGGGCTGGTGCTCGTCTCCTTCGCTTCGAGCATCGGGGCGACGCTCGCGTTTTTGTCGTCTCGCTTCTTGCTGCGCGATTGGGTGCAAAGCAAATTCGGTGACCGCTTGAAGCCAATCAACGACGGCGTCGCGAAAGACGGGCCTTTTTACTTGTTCGCGCTGCGGCTCGTGCCGCTATTCCCGTTCTTCGTGGTCAACCTCGTGATGGGGCTCACGACCATCAAGACTTGGCCGTTTTATTGGGTGAGCCAATTGGGCATGCTGGCTGGTACCGCGGTGTTCGTCAACGCGGGCACGCAGCTCGCACAAATCTCATCGCTGAAGGGCATCGTTTCACCCGCGATTCTCGGCTCGTTCGCGCTGCTGGGCATTTTCCCGATCATTGCGAAAAAGGTGCTGGACTGGATGAACGCGCGAAAGGTTTATTCGCGCTTTGCAAGTGTGAAACCAAAGACATTTGACCGCAACGTAATCGTGATTGGCGCGGGCTCGGCGGGCTTGGTCACGAGCTACATCGCAGCCGCCGTCAAGGCGAAGGTCACGCTGATCGAGAAACACAAGATGGGCGGCGATTGCTTAAACACCGGCTGTGTTCCGTCCAAGGCCTTGATCCGCACGGCGAAACTGCTTTCGCACATGAAGCGCGCTGAAGAATTTGGATTGACGAGCGCTTCGGCACAATGGAATTTCGCCAGCGTCATGCAACGCGTGCAACGTGTTGTGCATGAGGTTGAGCCACACGATTCGATCGAACGCTATACCGGCCTCGGCGTCGATTGCGTAACGGGCAGCGCCCGCATCGTGTCGCCGTGGGCGGTGGAGGTAACGGCGGTCGACGGCACCAAACAAACACTGACCGCTAAGAACATCGTGATCGCTACCGGCGCACGTCCCTTCGTGCCGCCGATTCCGGGCTTGGCTGACGCGGGCTATCTGACGAGCGACACAGTCTGGAATTTGCGCGAATTACCGAAGCGCCTTGTTGTGCTTGGCGGGGGGCCGATTGGCTCAGAGTTGACGCAGTGTTTCGCGCGATTTGGTTCGAACGTCTCGCAGGTAGAAATGCTGCCACGCATCCTTATACGCGAAGACCCGGAGGTTTCGGCGCTGGTCACGAAGTCATTGCAAAAAGACGGTGTGTCGGTACTGACTGGACACAAGGCGAAGCAGGTCGTCGTTGAAAACGGCGAGAAAACGTTGGTCTGTGAGCACAACGGCGCGGAAGTGCGCATTGGGTTCGATGAAATCTTGGTCGCGGTCGGACGCACGGCCAACGTCACCGGATTCGGCCTTGAGGAACTTGGCATCCCCACGCGTCCCAACAAGACCGTCGAGACAAACGAATATTTGCAAACGCTCTACCCGAATATCTTTGCATGCGGCGACGTCGCCGGTCCATTCCAGTTCACGCATACCGCCGCGCATCAGGCGTGGTACGCGGCTGTCAACGCGCTCTTCGGTCGCTTCAAAAAATTCAAGGCGGATTACCGCGTGATTCCGTGGGCAACATTTACCGACCCTGAAGTGGCTCGCGTCGGTTTATCGGAAACGGAAGCGAAAGAAAAGAACATACCGCATGAAGTCACGGTGTACGGCCTGGATGACCTCGACCGCGCGATTGCGGATAGTGAGGCGCACGGATTCGTCAAGGTGATCACTGTTCCGGGCAAGGACACGATCCTCGGAGCAACCATCGTCGGCGACCATAGCGGCGACATCCTTGTCGAATACGTGGCCGCCATGAAACACGGCCTCGGGCTCAACAAAATTCTCGGCACCATCCACACCTACCCCACGCTCGGTGAAGCGAACAAGTACGCCGCCGGTGTGTGGAAGCGAAACCATCAACCGACCAAACTACTCGAATGGGTCGTCAAGTTTCACGCGTGGGAACGTGGATAACTCAACGGCGCTAGACAAGGAAAGCCCATTATGAATATCCTCCATCGCATCGTCGCAACGTTGTGCGCGTTCGTCGCCTCTTTGTCCTGTGCGCAGGCGCCGTTCGACCATTCACACAAAGCCTTCGACGATCTGCTCAAGAAACACGTCACATTGATTAGCAACGGCAACGCGTCGCAAATCTCCTATGCTGGCGTCGCAAAAGATCGAGCGTCGCTCAAGACATACCTTGACGCCGTCTCGGCCGTGCCCGAGGCGACGTACAAGTCATGGAACAAAAACCAGCAACTAGCGTTTCTAATCAACGCTTACAACGCGTACACCATTGAGCTGATCCTCACGAAGTATCCGAACGTCAAGTCGATCCGTGATTTGGGTGGAACATTTAGCAAGCCCTGGGGACTCAAGTTCTTCAAATTGTTTGGCAAAGAAACGACGCTCGACAACATCGAGCACGACATGATTCGCGCAGAAGGCGTGTTCAACGATCCGCGCATTCACGTTGCCGTCGTCTGCGCATCTGTCGGCTGCCCCATGCTGCGCAACGAAGTGTTCACTGCCGAAAAACTTGATGCTCAGCTCGAAGACGGCATGCAGCGCTTCTTGTCGGATAAGTCGCGCAACCGCTACAACGGTGAAACGAAAAAACTCGAAGTCAGCAAAATTTTCGATTGGTACAAGAAGGATTTCACGAAGGGTTACAAAGGCTTCGCGTCTTTGGAAGCCACTCTGGGAAAATACGCTGATCGCTTGACGACAGATGCGGCCGTGCAGGCAGAGATCAAAGCCGGCAAGGTAGCGATCACGCACTTGGACTACGACTGGAACCTCAACGACAAACGATGAAGCCACTGATACTGGTTCTCTTCGCGCAGGAGTACGACGAGCTCGCACTCGCGTCGCTGGAGGCACAGTATCAGGACTACGAGTTCGTTCGCGAAGGCTTTGATCTTTTCACCTTTCCGTCGAACGCAAGGCTCTTGTGGTTCGACGTTGAGTTGTTTGTTGCGCGACTCGCGAAAAAGTACCGCCACCGAACCATTGCCGCCGTAGCGTCCACGCACGAGCAGTTCGGCGCGCTGGCCGCGAGTCTGCTGTGCGAACGTCTAGGCCTGCCGGGCGCGTCGCTCAACGGGCTGCTGACGGCGCAGCACAAGTACCTCGCGCGGCAGATTCACGCCAAGGCGCTGCCGGATCACGTGCCGCCGTTTTGCGGCTTTCGCTATGACGCGGACGTAAGTCAGGCCGTGACGATTGACTATCCGGTCTTCGTGAAACCCGTGAAGGCGGCGTTCTCGGTGCTCGCCAAGCGCTGCGAAGACGAGGCCGCGTTGCGCGCGCATCTGAAGTTTGCGCTCTGGGAAAAATTCATCATTCGGCGTCTTACGTGGCCGTTTCGCCGCGTGTCGGCCAAACGCATCGCCTGCGAAATTGACGCCGATTGCTTCATCGCGGAAGGCTGCGTCGACGGTGCGATTCAGGTCTGCGTCGACGGCTATGCCCACGATGGCAAGGTCAACATTCTCGGCACCGTCGACTCGGTGATGTATCCGGGTACGAACGCGTTTCAGCGTTTTGAGTATCCGTCGCGCTTGAGCGCCGAACGCGTACAGCGGCTCGAAATCGTGGCGCAGCGCGCGGTCGAGGCGATTGGCTTCTCGCATGGGCTCTTTAACGTCGAATTGTTCCTCGATCCGACGACGGAACGCATCACGATCGTCGAAATCAATCCGCGCATGGCCGGGCAGTTCTCTGACCTCTATGAACGCGTCGATGGCAAATCGTTGTGGGCGCTGGAGCTTGAACTGGCGCTCGGCAAGACGCCCGTGTGGCCGCGACGCGCTGGTACGTTCGGCGCGGCGGCGAGTTTCGTGTTTCGGGAATTTGGCAGCGCCGTGAAATACGCACCGGCGGAGACGCAGCAACGTTGGCTGACGGAAACCTACCCCGACGCGAAACTGTTTCTCGATCTCAAACACGCTACCTCACGCGCCCGCGAAACGAAGTGGCTCGGCAACTACCGCTACGCGCTGGTGCACATGGGCGGACGCGACGCCGAGGATTTGTTGGCGCGATTTGCAGATGTATGTAAGCATCTCGATTTCACGGGTCAATCGACCCCGGTCATCGAATCAAAATGGCAAGTCTTGCGAAGGTCGTTCTAACGTTCGCCTCATGCGTGGCAACGGTCGCGTTGCTTGGCGCCGCCAACGCCGTTAGCGCTGCGGAGACTGCCGCAATCCCAACGTTTTCGGCGCAGCAAGCCGGCGCTGTGATCAAGGGCTGGACTTACCAACCGATCCGCTCGGTGAAGCTTCATAGCAGCTACGCTCTTGTGCGTGACGAGCAGACCAACGCCGTGGTTATTGAAGGTGCGGCTGACTCATCAGCGGGAGCGTTGCTTTACCGATTCGACGCCGACGCACACGCCACGCCGATGCTTCACTTCAAGTGGAAGGTGGGGAATTTGCTGGCCCACAGCGACCCGAAAACCAAATCGGGCGACGACTACGCGGCGCGCATTTATGTGACCTTCGCGCACGACCCCGCACGCGAAACTCTCAAAGAGCGCGCCGAAAACACCGTGGCCAAACTGCTCTACAACGAAACGCCGCCACACGCCGCGCTCACCTACGTCTTCACGCACAAGGCCTCGCTCAACGACGTCATCACGAGCCCATTCACGCAACGCGTGAAGATGCTCGTCGTCGATGCAGATCCGACATCAGTCGGGCAATGGAAAAGCTTCACGCGTGATGTGTACGAGGACTACAAGCGTGTTTTCGGCGAAGAACCCACGCGCATTTCCGGGATCGCGATCATGGTTGATGCTGATAACACCCATGACAAGGCAAGCGCGCGATTCGGCGATATCTCGCTCTCGGCGAAACCGTAGATCGCGGCAAATGCACTTTGCCAGATACTGACGGGATACAAACAGCTTTAACGCTGCAACGACCAGCGGGCGGTCGTTGCAGCGTCATTAGTGGCATTATCGACATCTAGGCAAAAATGTCGCGAACGATCACTGGGCAGTCGTTCGTGCCAAAAAGCTATTGGGCAGAGTGAAGTGGGCGGTGCCCGCCCCAATCCACCGAACTAAAGCGAGGCGAACAATTTTTTGCCACAGATTTACACAGATGAACACAGATTGATAGAACACGTTTCGCGAGAGGTTGGTTCGTAAAAATCTGTGTAAATCAACTGACTCATCAGTGAAATCTGTGTCAAAAAAATCGCGCGCGAACCGCTTAAGTTCGGTGGATTGGTGCCCGCGCTTCCCGTCACAGGAAATCAGCGAATGAGCGATCGCGCTAGTGCATCAAAGCTGACAACGGCCCCGGCCCTTTGCCGCTTAGAGACTTCACAGTTTCCGCCGCAGCGTCCATCTCCGCAATCGTGCCTGCGTCAATCGGCACTGCGCTGGCACGTGCGATGCGCGACTTGCGCTCCGGGTCGCCGGGCATCAGGATTTCGTCGTGGCCTTCGGCAAGGCGCGCGGACTTCACCCACTCGACGAACTCACGCGTCGAGACCTCAAACGCGCTCTGCGTTCCGAAGCGCGCTGGGTCAAACACGATGGTCAGCATGTTGTTCCACACGCCAGCCTTCGGTTGATTTTTCGGGATCGTCACCGAGCCGCCAGTCAGCGCCGCGCCGAGGAGTTCGCACACCATCGCAAGCGCATATCCCTTGTGCGCGGCCATCGTCGTCAGCGCACCGATGCGCCCGTTTACCGGCTCAAACAACACGCCAGGGTTCGTCGTTGGAAAGCCTTCGTGATCGATCAACGCGCCTTCGGGCGTTTGCTTCTGCGCGTTGTACGCCACACGCACTTTGCCCTGCGCAATCGCGCTCGTCGCGAAGTCCAAAAGAATCGGGCCGACGTCAGCGGCCGGTCGCGGAATGCCGACGGTAAACGGGTTGGTCACGAAGCGCGCTTCCGCGCCGCCGTACGGCGCGACCCAATGCTGGCTGACGGCATTGGTGAAGTGCACCGAGATCAAGCCCTCTTCGACCGCCTGCTCCGCCCAATGCCCGACGCGCCCGAGGTGATGCGAATTGCGAAGGCCCATCACGCACACGCCAGTGTCTTTCGCGCGTTTGATCGCGATGCCCATCGCCTGATGCGTCACGCTCTGCCCAATGCCGCGATGCGCGTCGATCACCAGCAAACTGCCAGTGTCGGTCACCACCTCAACGTCAGTGTTCAACACCAACTCACCCGCCGCGATCGCCTTCACATAACGCGGCACCATGCCCACGCCATGCGAATCGTGCCCGCTCAAGTTCGACAGCACCAAATGGTCCGCCGTGAGCTTCGCCTCGTTGGCCGACGAACCCGCCGCCAAAAATAAATCGGCCACCCAGCGGTGGAGCGTATCGGGGTGAATGGAGCGATGAGTCATAGAAACGAGTGTAGCCGCGACTCGTTCACGCCTGCGCCGCAGGGCTCAATCCTGCGAGCGACGCGGCCGCCCATCGGCGCCACGCGCAATCGCGATCACTTGCCAGTCCGATCAACCCGCGCTATATCGCTTTGACGTTCACCGTCACGGTGGCAATCCCTGCACGCCGCAACTAGTCTTCAGATGCGCACGAATTTCGCCCCAGCTGCGCCGTGTCCCGCTGGCGGCCGCGGCGTTCGTGGTGACGGCGCCGCCGCTAAACCCGAGGAGCGCACGCACGAGCATCAACCCGTCGCCCGTCGCACTCACGACGCCATCGCCGTCCAGGTCCATGCTGCACACGCCTGAAGCAATGTACTGCGGCGCTAGCCGGCTCATTTGTCCGGAGCCGTCGCCCAGTCGACCGTATGGACTATAGCCCCAGCACGTCACACTGCCCGTAGCGAGGCGGGCACAGGTGTGGTAATACCCAGCAGCGATGTGCGTGGCGTTGGTGATCCCCAGCACTGAGACCGGCGTGTGGCTGTGAGTGTTGCCGTTGTTACCTAATTCCCCGTATGACCCCGAGCCCCAGCAGCGCACGCCGCCTGTGCTGAGCAGCGCGCAGGTGTGGTCACCGCCGGCGGCAATCGCCGTGGCGTTATTAATGCCCAGCACCTGAGCGCCCGCCCAGTAGGGGCCGACGGCGCCGCCACCGATTTGTCCGAATGCGTTCGCGCCCCAACACCACACGGTTTGGTTGGACTGCAAGGCACAGGCGTGCTGGTTGCCCGCCGCAATCGCGGTGACCGTGCTGACGCTGGCGACGGTGACTGGCGTACTGCTGCCCGCATTCACCAGACCATTGCCTAGTTGCGCTGCGTCATTGGCACCCCAACACTTTACGCCGCCACCGACGAGCAGAGCGCAGCTGAATTTGCCACCAGCAGCGATACCGACCGCGGCGTTGATTCCGCCCACCGCGAGCGGCGTGGCCGAGCTATTGCCAGACGGCAGGTCTGCGCCGAGTTGACCATAAATGCCTTGACCCCAGCACTGAACTGTCTGATTTTGAAGCGCCGCGCAGCTATGCGATCCGCCTGCACTCACGGCTGCCGCCGTCGTCAGATTGGTCACGTTCAGGGGAACGGCACTGTCCCCCACCTGCCCAACATGTCCGAGCGTGTCCCAGTCATTGGCTCCCCAGCATTGCACCGCGCCCGTGGCGAGGCGCGCGCAGTGATGCCGACCACCTGCAGCAATCGCCGTGGCGCTGTTCATGCCTGTTACTGCGACAGGAATCGCGCTATCCAGCAACGTACCGTTTCCCAGCGCACCCGAACTGTTCTCGCCCCAACACTTCACCGCTCCACCCAGTAGCGCGCAACTCGACGCCCCACCCGCCGCCACGCCAGTGGCACCGCCCAGGGCATAGACCGTGACTGGCGGGCTGCCGCCCGTGCTCCCCTGATCCCCCCCTCCCCAGCACAGAGCCGCGCCGGTCGAGGTGACGCCACATGTTTGGTAGGTGCCGGCGCTGACGGATTGCAAGTTGCTTGCGCCAACCACGGTCACCGCATTGAAACTGTCGGTGCGCGTGCCGTTACCCAGTTGCCCGTACTGGTTTGCGCCCCAGCATCGGACGGTCTGGTCTGCGAGCAGCGCACAGGTCTGGTCAATGCCCGCGCTGACGGCAGCAACGCTCACTCCCGCGAGAATCAGATTCGCAACAGGCTGCGGGATGTTCGAACTGGTCGCAATACTGGGATTCACGCCTAATTGCCCTTGGAAATTTCCGCCCCAGCAAAGCGCTTGGCCAATCGTGATGCGCGCGCAGGTGTGCGCACCGCCTGCCGCAACGCCCGTGGCGTTGGTCAGGTTGGGCACTAGTGCCGGTGATGTAACCATGGTGCTCGCATACCCCAGGCCCAACTGCCCGCTCTGATTGGCCCCCCAGCATTTGACCTCATTGGTTGCCAACAGCACACATGTATGTGAACTACCTGAAGTCACCGCAATTGCATTGGTCACCAGATTCGTGCCAGTATACGGGGTCCCATTCACGCTGGTCGTGAGGTCCCCCTGTTGACCGGACCCGTTGTTGCCCCAACACGCGTAGCTACCTGACGTGAGCACACCGCAAACATGTGCACTACCCGCGGAGATGGCAGCAAACACTTTATTTGTCGAGACATCCTTCGGTGTTGACGAGGATGTGGGCGAACCGTTGCCTAGCTGATAGCTGGAATTCTCGCCCCAGCACTGCACGCGGCCTCCTTGCAACAGGGCGCAACTGAACCCGTTCCCACTCGTTACAGCGATCGCAGAACTGATACCGATCACGTCCACCGGCATCACGGCGTCAGTGGTCATGCCGTTGCCGAGTTGCCCGAACTGATTTCGTCCCCAACACTGCACGCCGCCGTTCGTACGAACCGCACAAACGTGGCTGAAGCCGACAGAAATTGAGCTGTATGGCTGCGCTTGAGCGGACATTGCAGCGACACAACCAAGTGCGGCGACCGCGACACGAACGCCCAAAGCTCGAAAGACCCGCACGGAGCGGCAAGAAGAGAGTGACCAGAGAAACACCACGGCAACCTCATGAAAAGAATAGGGGTGCGTGTAGAAACGTCGCCGCTGGCGGAAACCAGACATCGGGCCGAAAAATGTTTCCGCAAGCGCCACCGGTGCGTACGAGAATTCGCATCGACAGCTTTTGCCGTTGAACGACCGCCCAACGGTCCTTACGGTCATTTATTTCGCAAAGTCCACAATAAGAAAAAAACGCATGAAGTGACCGCTCGGTGGTCGCTTGACGTCAAAAGCTGTAACGCATACTCCGGCTTGCACGCCAACTTGATCAGGCACCGTTTGGGGTGCGGTACTGGGCTGCGCCTGAAATCGGCGATTCTTCGCTCGTAAGGAGCGGCGGAGCAACCGCAAAAATGAGCCGGCCACTCATCGGCAGAGCTATATGAGTGAACAAAACGATCAGTCGTGGCCACCATCCACGCGCGGCAATTCGTCCCACCCATAAACGAGTTCAATCATGGATTCGCCCATCATCTCGAACAGTGCGTCTCGTATGAGTCGAGCGCCGAGGCTTTCGTAGAAGCGGATCGCGGGAAGATTGCCTTTGAGTACCTCCACGCGTGCGCTGCCAAGTCCCGCCTTGCGCAAGTCGGAAAACACGCGGGATACAAGCTCGCGGCCGATTCCACTGCGTTGCGCTGTTGCCAACAGGTAGATGCCGAACAATTGCCCGGCCATGCCGTCGTTCGGCACGCGCGCGACGCCGCCGTCGGCGAAACCGACGACCTCGCCGTCGCGCGCCGCGAGCCAGAGGGTTTCGGGACGCTCGTTGATGATTCTGCGCCAGCCGTCGGTGCGGCGCTCAATGTCCGCCCATGCGTCAATCACGTGATCGGGGATGAGGCCAGGATAGGTGCTGCGCCAACTCGCACAGTGCACGCGCGCAACCGGAGACGCATCTTCGAGCGTCGCTCGACGATAGACAATTTTCATAATCTCGACTTCAGCGTACCGCGCGGCCTGACATGCGGCTGCCGGTTCTCGCGGGAAACCATCCCCACACTAACCCTCCCCTTGAAGGGGAGGGAATGCGAGGCTACTTCGCGACGACAGAATCGGCCGCGCGTACGCGCTTGGCGTCACGATTCAGACCACTCAGAATCGCTTTGAACGACGCGGTGACGATGTTGCTGTCCATGCCTACGCCGTGCAGTGAGGGGCCGTCGCCTACGCGCATTTCGATGTAGGTGATGGCGGTGGCGTTTGCGCCTTGGCCGATGGCGTGCTCGTGGTAGTCCATGACTTTCACGGGTGCGTGCAGCTGGCTCGCGATGGCAGACACAAAAGCATCAATCGGTCCGTTGCCGGTGCCGGTGGCTTTGTGTGTGTCGCCGTCGACAATGACCTCCGCTTGCACTTCGACGGCTTCCGGTTTCGAGGAATCTTCGGCGAGTTTGTGTGCGACGTATTTGTAAGGCGCGCCGCCGCTGACGTACTCCGCGTCGAAGATGTTCCAAATGTCATCCGCGGTCATTTCTTTGCCGGTGTCGTCCATCACGCGCTGCACGACTTGCGAGAATTCGATTTGCATGCGACGCGGCAAATCGACGCCGTATTCGTTTTGCAGAAGGTAGCTGATGCCGCCCTTGCCGGACTGCGAATTGACGCGGATGATCGCTTCGTAGCTGCGGCCAACGTCCATCGGATCAATCGGCAAATACGGCATGTCCCAGAGTTGCGTGTTGTTGGTTTCGCGCGCTGCGAATGCCTTCTTAATCGCGTCTTGATGCGACCCGGAGAAGCTCGTGTAGACCAAGTCACCGGCGTAGGGATGACGCGCCGGAACGGGCAATTGATTGCAGTACTCAACAGTCTTTTTGACTGCGTCGATGTCACTGAAATCGAGATTCGGATGCACGCCTTGCGAGTACATATTGAGCGCGAGGTTCACGATGTCGACGTTGCCCGTGCGCTCGCCGCTGCCGAACAAACAGCCTTCGACACGATCCGCGCCAGCCATCAAGCCCAACTCCGCAGCCGCCGTGCCGGTGCCACGGTCGTTGTGCGGATGCAGCGAGATCAAGATGCAATCGCGTTTAGCGACATTGCGGTGCATCCATTCGATTTGATCGGCGTAGCAGTTCGGCGTCGCGTTTTCGACGGTGGTCGGCAAATTGATGATTACTTTGTTCTGTGGCGTTGCGCCGTAGACGTCCACGACCGTGTCAACTACGCGCTTGGAGAATTCAAGCTCCGTGTTGGAGAACATTTCTGGCGAAAACTCGAAACGCCAT
>JAKPSO010000017.1 GCA_029571495.1 Pseudomonadota bacterium | reverse complement strand
CCAATATTCGAAGCCCTCGCCCGCCGCGATTTGGCCGGAGCGCACTTCGTTTGTCGCGGGGTTCCAGGCGATCACGGCTTTGGCGCGTGCGCCGCCCGCCGAGGTGCCCACTTTCAAGATATCGCGCAGCGCTTTTTCTTGGTCCGCCCCGTGAAAATGCCCTTGCAGATTGCTTCGGTGGGTGAGCACGTCGCTCGCGAGTTGCACGAGTGAGTCGATGGCGATTTTGGTCGTTTGGCGCGGCGCTGGCCCCAGCGCGGGCAGGAATTCCAACGCGCCCATGCCGCGAGAGCCGGTGTAACAAAGGCGCTCGACCGCGCCGAATGAGTCGGCGGTGCGACCTTGCGTCGCGAGCCATGCGTCGATCAGGGCGTTGCCGAATTTATCCGGGAGCGAGTCGGCGAGTAAACCCGGCAAGCCGTGAAACGTGCCGCGCGGTAGGGCTGGAAACTCATACACACGGTCCGACAGCGGCATGACCAACGGTGAGATTTGGATGCCACTTTTGGCGAACGCCGGGTCGTACTGAAACGCGGCGACGTCGCGCCCTTCGTCGAGCGACACCGCGCCGATAGTGCGTCCCCAGAGGCGTACTTCGGCCATCACGCGGCGTCACCCCACGTCCACGGCGTGGCTTCGCTTGGCGTGGCTTTTTTGCTCGCGGCGCGCTGGCGTTTGTGCCCTTGCTGTTTGAGTTGCGCGATCGGGCTGACGGTCGGTTCGGGGATTAACGTTTCGAGCCGATCAAGCAGTCCAAGCGCGCGAACGACGCGCAGGAAGCCCGAAAGCTGCGTGGCCACTTCGCCAGATTCAAGCCGCTCGACAGTTCGCTTGGCGACACCCGCCTGCTCCGCCAGCGCCGCTTGCGTGAGGTTTTGTGCAAGTCGCGCACCAGCGAGTCGCGCGCCGAGTTCGCGCAGAACGGCATCGTCGGTGAGTTGTGGGGCAATCTTCATAGTGCGTCACATTAGGCGAGTTAATGCAATAAATCGCAAGCATTCGCCATAAGTGACGAATACTGAAATTCGCCTATTATGCCAAGTAAATCCGCAAAATGCATATTAGTCGCCACATATGGCGATTTGTGCAAACTTATCGAAGATTCGCGTCGCGAATGCTGCGCTATCCGCCGCCCCAAAAGCACAAAGGGTTACAGTCTTATGAACTGTAACCCTTTGATTTGTATAGCTAATTTGGTCGGTGTGATAGGATTCGAACCTACTACCCCTTGCACCCCATTCAACACACTTGCAATTTTTTGCCGTCCGTCGCCGTCCAGCGCTTTAGTTAAACTATTGATTTATAAGGATTGTGCAAAATTTGCCATCCATGTCTGTCCATAGGCGTATCAGCAAATCCGACTCGTTACGGCAACCGAACGGTAACCAGAATAGAATTGCGTCATCCTAGCTATCGGATGATGTGACCATGAGTATCCTGATTACCGACAAGGCGATGCAGGCCAAACCGGCCAAAGTGGACATCTGGCTCACCGAGGGCGGAAAGCGCGGAGCTGGCAGATTCATGGCGCGAATTACGCCCGCCGGCGAACGCCTCTTCTACTTCAGATACACCCGGACCGACGGCACTCGTGACACGCTTCTGATCGGAAGCTACGCCCAGAAGCCAACCGACGGCGCGTTCACTGTGCAAAGCGCTCGCGCCCGAGCGCTGGAGTGGTCCGGGCTCATCCAGCCATCAAACGCGAGCGCGCTTCCAATCCCAAACCGTGATGTGCGCGCATTTCTGCGTGCGGAAAATGAAGCGGCAGTCGCCGCTGAGCACGCGTCCATTGAAGCCAAGAGGTTTGCGGAAGCGGAAGCC
>JAKPSO010000053.1 GCA_029571495.1 Pseudomonadota bacterium | reverse complement strand
CGAATCACGAATCGCTTCAACTTCGCGGATCACGGAGTCTTCGGAGCGGCTCTGAATGATGCGGCCTTCGTGCTCGGTGATCGAACAAAACGTGCAGCCACCGAAGCAACCGCGCATGATGTTCACGCTGAAACGAATCATCTCCCACGCGGGAATTTTGGTCTTGCCGTCGTGTCGACCGCGTTCGTCCGCGTAGCGCGGATGCGGACTGCGCGCGTAAGGCAAATCGAACACCCAATCCATCTCCGCGGTGGTCAGCGGAATCGGTGGCGGGTTGATCCACACGTCACGCGAGGTCACGCCTTCGCCGTGCTGCTGCACCAACGCGCGCGCATTGCCCGGATTGGTTTCGAGGTGCAGCACGCGGTTTGCGTGCGCATAGAGCACGGCATCGTCTTTCACCAACTCATAGCTCGGCAGGCGAATGACCGAGCGCGCACGCGGTGGCGCTTTCGGTTTGCCGTTAAGACTTATGAGGTTTGGGTTGGGGACGAAGCTCAAAGGCCGCACCGATTGATCGCGACGCTGCGTCGGCGACAACGCCCCCAGCTCACTCGCGTCCACGGCGTTCTCGCCCTGCACACACGCGCCGCCCTGCTCACGTGCAAGGTCTGCGCTCATCATGTACGGATTGATTTTCGGCTCGATCACGCCCGCAACATCAACCTCAGTCGAATCAATCTCAAACCAATCGCGAGCGCTCTCGTCATCGCTTTTGCGAACGAATGCGGTGCCGCGAACGTCGGTGATTTTTTCGATAGGCTCACCACGTCCGAGTCGATGCGCGATCTCCACAGCGGCGCGCTCAGCGTTGCCATAGAGCACGATGTCCGCCTTCGCATCGACGACCACCGAGCGGCGCACTTTATCAGACCAATAGTCGTAGTGCGCGATGCGCCGCAGCGACGCTTCGATACCGCCGAGCACAATCGGCACGTCTTTGTAAGCCTCGCGGCAGCGCTGGCTGTAGACGAGCGCCGCGCGGTCTGGGCGCTTGCCACCGACATCGCCAGGCGTGTACGCGTCGTCAGTGCGGATTTTTCGATCGGCCGTGTAGCGGTTGATCATGGAATCCATGTTGCCGCTGGTCACGCCCCAAAAGAGATTCGGTTTGCCCAGCGCTTTGAACGGTTCCGCGCTCGTCCATTCCGGCTGCGCGATGATGCCCACGCGAAAGCCTTGGCCTTCGAGCACGCGTCCGATCACCGCCATGCCAAAACTGGGGTGATCAACGTACGCGTCGCCGGTGACCACGATCACGTCGCAACTGTCCCAACCGAGCGCGTCCATCTCGGCACGCGTCGTCGGCAAAAATTTGGCAGCAGGCCGCACCGCGCGAAACGGTTGATAGCTTGTGAGCGGGGTGGCAACGCGCGGGAACAGGGAAACGTCGGCGTACGCAGGTGCGTCGTCGTCGGTTAGGCGTTGCGGGCGGTCCAGTAAATCGGACGTGTGCATTGGGAGAGGGCTTTACTGCTGAGGCCGTATTTTACGGTGCCAACCAGGGCGCAAAGCGATTGTTTGCGGCCAGAAGGCCTGTAGGCGCGGACTTGGCCGCGCTTGCGTCCGG
>JAKPSO010000051.1 GCA_029571495.1 Pseudomonadota bacterium | reverse complement strand
CTGACGATGATCGTGTGCTGCCAGCCGGTCGAGGAGAACAAAAATGAGTGATGTGTTTGCCAGTGGAATGATGTCGGCAGGTTGGGCGTGGTATGTTGCCATCCTCACAGTCGTGAGCTTGCTCGCCTGCATCTGGATACTTCGCGCCAATCGCGTGAAGAAAGTTGAGCACACCGACGAGCCGCACCTGCACGGTGAAAACGCGTGGGATGGTTTGCGCGAGTTCGATAACCCGTTGCCAAAGTGGTGGGCGAACCTGTTCTACATCACGGTGTTTTTTGCGTTCGGGTATCTGCTGTTGTACCCTGGACTCATCGTGTTTCCAGGTCTTCTGAAATGGAGCACTGCATCGCTTTACGCGGACGAAGTCAAACAGGCGAATGCTGAGACGGATCCCATTTTCAACGCCTATCTCAAGCAAGACGTTAAGACCGTTGCCGCCGACAAGGGCGCGTTGCAGATTGGTGGCCGTTTGTTCCAAACATATTGTGTCCAGTGTCATGGCACCGATATGCGCGGATCGAAGGGGTTCCCCAACCTCGTCGACAACGATTGGCTTTACGCAGGTACGCCCGAAGGCATTAAGACAACGATCATGGAAGGCCGCAACGGCGTGATGCCCGCGTTTGCTGAACAGCTAAAACCGGATCAAATCGCTGACGCTGCGCAGTACGTTTTGTCACTGTCGGGTCGCTCGACGTCTGCGGAATCTGCGGCGCGTGGTGACGCAACGTTCAAGACAATTTGCGCGGCATGTCACGGCGCAGACGGCAAAGGCAATCCGGCACTTGGCGCGCCGAACTTGACGGACAACGTTTGGTTGTATGGCGGCAGCGTCGCTACGATCACCGAAACGATCACCAAGGGTCGCCAGGGCAAGATGCCTGCGCATAAGGATCTGCTGGGTGAGCCTCGTGTCCACCTTTTGGCGGCATACGTTTACGCTCAATCGCAAGAGCAAGGCGCCGGCAAGTAGCACCAACAGTCGCGCGTCGGTGAACAGCTGACGCGCAGCATTACGACAAGGTTTCAATGAGTAGCACCACGGGCGAGACGAAGGTTGTCTCGCTCTACCAGTCCCAAAAGAAAATCTACGCCAAGTCCGTCACTGGACGATTTGCCAATTGGCGCGTATTGATGGTCTTTTTCACGCAGGCTATTTTTTATGGCCTCGCGTGGCTTCCATGGCACGGACGTCAGGCCGTGCTGTTTGACCTAACAGCTCGGAAGTTCTACATCTTCGGTTGGGTCTTTTGGCCACAAGATGTTCTCTACCTGACTTTCATTTTGATCGTTTCGGCGTACACGCTGTTCTTTGTGACGGCGATCGCGGGGCGTGTTTTTTGCGGATACGCATGCCCGCAGACGGTGTACACCGAAGTCTTTATGTGGATTGAGCGGAAATTCGAGGGCGATCGCGCCGCTCGGATGAAACTTGATCAGGCACCGATGTCCGCCGGGAAACTCTGGCGGAAGGGTGGCAAGCATTTCTTCTGGGCCGTGCTAGCACTGTGGACGGGCTTCACGTTCGTGGGCTACTTCACGCCGGTGCGCGAACTGGCGATGGCCTTCATCACCACCCGCATGGGAGGGTGGGAGGTCTTCTGGGTGCTGTTCTACGGCTTCGCCACCTACGGCAACGCCGGCTTCCTGCGCGAGCAGGTCTGCAAGTACATGTGCCCCTATGCGCGTTTCCAGAGCGCGATGT
>JAKPSO010000914.1 GCA_029571495.1 Pseudomonadota bacterium | reverse complement strand
CAATTCGCCGCTGGTCGTCGACGCGTCGTCGCACTTTCTGTCGCGCGCAATGGACGTCGCAGCCTGCGGTTTGATCTACGCCGGGGCTCAGAAGAACATTGGACCGGCCGGTGCGACGATTGTGATCGTGCGCGAAGATTTGCTGGATCGCGCGCCAAAAAACATTCCGTCGGTCTTTCACTACAAACACATGGCTGCGAACGGTTCGCTGTTCAACACGCCACCCGTGTTTTCGATTTACGCGACGGCGCTTACGCTCAAGTGGATTAAGGCGCAGGGCGGTCTTGCCGAAATGGAGCGTCGCGCCGTTGCGCGGTCATCAACGCTCTACGACGCATTGGACGCAAGCTCGCTCTTTACGGCCCCTGTCGCGAAGGCGGATCGCTCACGCATGAACGTTGTGTTCGACACTGGTAACGCCGAAACGGATGCGGCGTTCGTGAAATTCTGCGAAGCGCGCGGACTGATGTCGCTTAAAGGGCATCGCGTTCGCGGCGGTATGCGTGCGTCGATCTACAACGCCATGCCATTGGCCGGCGTCGAAGCGCTCGTCGCTGCCGTGCGAGAATTTGAAGCGTCGCGCTAGCACGTGATGCTCGCCCCCGCTCGAAGCGGCGAGACTTTAGAACGAACAGCAGCCTAGAGACATGACCGATCTCGCCACTCTCCGCCAACAAATCGACGCCATCGACGATGAAGTCCTCAGCCTTCTGAGTCGCCGCGCGGGCATTGCGCAGGAGGTCGGGCACACGAAAGCGCCGGGCTCGCCGCTGTACCGCCCCGAGCGCGAGGCCATGATTCTGCGCCGCTTGCAGGCGGCCAATCCAGGCCCACTCTCCGGTGATGCGGTCGCGCGAATTTTCCGCGAAGTCATCAGCAATTGCATGGCGCTGGAACAACCACTCGTGATTGCTTTCCTAGGCCCGGAAGGCACGTTTAGCCACGCCGCTGCTGCCAAGCATTTCGGTGCCGCGCCGACGTTTGAACCCTGTCCAACCATCGACGAAGCGTTTCGTCAGGTCGAAGCCAAAACGGCCGATTACGCGGTCGTGCCGGTCGTCAACTCGACTGAAGGTTTCGTTGGCCGCACGTTGGATCTGTCCATCTCAAGTCCGCTCAAGGTCTGCGCCGAAATTGATTTTCGCGTGCAACAAAACCTGATGACGATTGAGCACACGCTCGACGCCATTAAGAAGGTTTATTCGCATTCACAGTCGCTCGCGCAAACCGCTGGCTGGCTTGCGAGACATTTGCCAAACGCCGAACGTATCCCGGTCGCCAGCAACGCCGAGGCAGCGCGACTCGCGTCGACGACGCCCGGTAGCGCCGCCATCGCCGGCGAAATGGCCGCGACGCGCTACAACGTACCAATTCTGCATCGCAATATCGAAGATTCACCGAACAACACGACGCGCTTTTGGGTGCTTGGGCGGCAAGACGTCAACGCGTCCGGCAACGACAAGACCAGCCTCATTCTCTCCGCGCCCAACAAGCCAGGCGCGGTCGTCGACCTGATCGAGCCGCTGAAGCGCCACGGGGTCTCGATGACGCATTTTGAATCGCGTCCTTCGCCCGATCGGCTCTGGGAATACTACTTTTTCCTCGACATCGAAGGTCACCTTTCCGACACCAAAGTCGCGGCAGCGCTCGCCGATGTCAAGGCACAGTCGAGCTACTTCAAAGTCGTGGGCAGTTATCCGGCGGCAGTCGTGTAGTTCAAAAGTGTAGGAGCGGCTTGCCGCGACTACGCAAGAATTACAGTCAGCGTTGGGTCGCGGCGAACCGCTCCTACACAACGAACGATTGGCGCGATATCGCGAATCCAGATGCAAAACAAAATCAACACACTCGCCATCATCGGTGTCGGCCTCATCGGCGGTTCGCTCTCGCTGGCGCTCAAAGCCAAAGGCGCGGTCGGACGCGTGATCGGCGTC
>JAKPSO010000902.1 GCA_029571495.1 Pseudomonadota bacterium | reverse complement strand
ACTGCTGGTCGACGACTCCATCGTCCGCGGCACCACGAGTCGCGAGATCGTGCAGATGGCGCGCGAGGTCGGAGCGAAGAAAGTGTTCTTCGCAAGCGCCGCGCCACCCGTGATCTACCCGAACGTGTACGGCATCGACATGCCGACCGCGTCCGAGCTCATCGCTGTCGGCAAAACCACCGAACAGATCGCCACCGAAATCAGCGCCGATCGCGTGATCTATCAAACGATCGAGGGCATGAAACGCGCCATTCGCGCGGGGCATCCGGCCATCGAAGACTTTGACGCGAGTTGCTTCGACGGCTGTTACGTCACGGGCGACATCACACCACAATTCCTCAAAGGCCTCGCGAATTCACGCGACGAATCGCGCGGGGATTTGGTAGGGGCGGATCAGTAGTGGCGCATGCAATTCTCGTTTGGGGCTTAGTCATCCTGGGTGGCTTTGCGGTGGGCGGCCTTAGCGCTCGGTACGTTGCTAGTCGCGGATGGGCATTGGCTGTCGCGTGCATTGCACCAGCGCCGCTGCTTTACTCAACCCTTTCTCTGGATCCAGTTGGATCTGAATGGGCGCCAGTTGCCACATTTTTTGGAGCCATGGCGGCCGTACCGGCATCAGTAGTTGGATGGTGGGCCGGTAAATCCCTTCGAAAAAAACAGAGAACATAAGCGTAAGGCGCAATCTCATTGCGCGGTTCGCTCGCCTCTGCACACGTTACTGGTATCAAACTGGGTTCACTAAGATTGCACCCACAAAAATATGAACGATCACGATTACTCTCTCGACACACTCGCCATTCGCGCAGGAGGCCTGCGCTCACCGTTCAATGAGCATTCCGAAGCGCTGTTTGCGACTGTGAGCTTCGTGCACGAAAGCGCGGAGATGGCGGCGAAGCGTTTCAACGGTGAGTTGCCGGGCTACATCTATTCGCGCTTCACGAATCCGACGGTCGATATGTTCGAGCAGCGTCTCGCTGCGCTCGAAGGTGCGGAGGCGGCGATTGCTACGTCCACAGGAATGGCTGCGATTTCAACGCTGGCGATGACGTTGTGCTCCGCAGGCGACCATATCGTGACCAGCGGTAGCGTATTTGGCTCGACGCTCAACGTGTTCGGCGCGCCGGTGATGGGCAAATTTGGCGTTACCTGCGAGGTCGTGAATTCCACGTCGCTAGACGCATGGGCCAAGGCAATCAAGCCGGGCACCAAGCTTGTCTTTCTCGAAACCCCGTCGAACCCGATGGCCGACGTGTTCGACATCGCGGCCATTGGTGAGATGGCGCGTAAGGTCGGCGCAACTTTCGCCGTTGACAATTGTTTTTGCACGCCGATTCTGCAACGCCCGTTGTCTCTAGGCGCGGACATGGTGGTGCATTCGGCGTCGAAGCATTTGGACGGCCAGGGCCGCGTGATGGGCGGTGCGTTGGTCGGCACGAAAGAGATGTGCCGCGAAAAGGTTTACAACTTTTTGCGCACGACTGGCGCGAGCCTTGCTCCGTTCAACGCGTGGGTGATTTTGAAGGGAATGGAGACGCTGCCGATTCGTATGCGTGCGCACAGCGAAAACGCGCTGGCGCTCGCAGAATGGTTAGAGTCGCATCCGAAGGTCGCGAAAGTGAACTATCCGTTCCTCGCGTCGCATCCATCGGTGGCGTTGGCAAAGCGTCAACAGTCTGGCGGCGGCGCGGTTTTGTCATTCACCGTAAAGGGCGACAAGCTCGCCGCATGGAAGGTGGTAGATGCGGTGAAAATCATGTCGATTACAGGCAACTTGGGCGACGTGAAAACGACGATCACACACCCATCGAGCACCACACACGGACGAATGACACAAGCCGCGCGCGATGCGGCGGCAATAACAGACAATTTGATTCGCATCGCCGTAGGGCTGGAATCACAAGAAGATCTTCGCGCCGATTTGGCGCGGGGCTTGGACCAACTCTAAGGCGTGCTTCGAGAGTACGTCAAACGAAGAACATTGATTGACCTGCGGGGCGCAGTGCATGGCCCGAGAGATTTCAAGCGCAATCAATAACCTTTAGTCACGAGATCACGAGAGAAACAACATGCTGTACGCCTTTCACGAAATGCAAAAGTCCCTCGGAGCGCCAATGCGCTTTGCCGCTCAAATGGGAATGAACTGGGCGCAGTCGGATGGCAATCCGTGGCGGTCGATGCCCGCGAGTGATCTTCTCGCCGCATCGAGTGAGCTCACGATGCGTCTCACGCAGGAGTATCCGAAGCTGCCGTTTGGAATTCACACGGTCGTTGCTGACGGTCACACGCATGCGATCGAAGAAATCGTGGTTGAAGAAAAGCCGTTCTGCCAGCTGCGACGTTTTTCGAAAGTAGGCGTCAAAGGCGAGCCGCGCATTTTGTTAGTGGCGCCGCTGTCAGGACACCACGCCACTCTCTTGCGTGATACCGTGCGAGCGTTAGTTGAGCATCACGAGGTATTCATTACCGATTGGCGCGATGCGCGAATCGTCCCGCTTTCCGAAGGCTTGTTTCATCTCGATGACTACGTTCGCTACGTGATCGAATTCCTGCAGTCGCTGGGACCGGATGTGCACATCATGTCGGTGTGCCAGCCAACGGTGCCAGTGATGTGCGCGGTGAGTTTGATGGCTGCGCGCAACGACCCGCATCGACCGAAGTCGATGATCATGATGGGCGGCCCGATTGATACGCGCGTCAACCCGTCAAGCGTGAATGACTACGCCAAGAAGCATCCGATCGAGTGGTTCGAAAAGCACGTGATTTCTCGCGTTCCCGCGAAGTACCCGGGGTTTGGTCGTCGCGTATATCCTGGCTTCCTACAGCACTACGGCTTCGTTGCCATGAATCCGGGCAATCATGCGAAGTCACACTGGGAATTTTTCCTCGACATGCTCAAGGGCGACGGCGCGGACACGGAGGCGCATCGCAAGTTCTACAACGAATACAACGCGGTTCTGGATTTGGACGCGGCGTACTACCTCGAGACAGTGCAGCGCGTTTTCCAAGAATATCGACTACCTCGCGGTGTGATGGAGGTCTCGGGTGAGCGCGTCGTGCCCGCGGCGATTAAGGACATCGGCCTCATGACTGTCGAGGGCGAGGCGGATGACATCTCGTGCCCCGGCCAGACGCACGCGGCGCACGGCCTGTGCTCGAACATCCCCGACTCACGACGCAAGCATTTGCTAGTTGAGAGCGCCGGGCATTACGGGATTTTTTCCGGCAGCCGCTGGCGCAACATCGTTTGCCCGGCAATTCGTGAGTTCATTTTGACTGAACGCGCCATTTCGCAAAAGCCGGCGACCAAGGCCACACCGAAACCTGCCTCCAAACCCGCCGCCAAAGTAGCCGCAAAACGCAAAAAATAAGCAGAAACCCGCGAATTTTCAAAAAATTTCTGAAGAATTTTGGGAAGCTAGGATTGGAGCGGGTTAGCGGGGGGTATTGCTTAAAGAATGGGCGGAGGTTGCTTAGGAAATGAGCAAAAAAGGAGGGGTGATTGAGGGATTTTTGGGTGAATGGGGTTGCAAGGTAGAAATAGTTCTGACATAATTTCTGTCTTCGCTGATGAAACAGCGCGACGAACAAAGCGACGCGGAAGCGCGTTAACAAGAAAGTCGTGGGGTTTGAGGTGAAGACCGCAGGCGCGGGGTGGAGCAGTCTGGCAGCTCGTCGGGCTCATAACCCGAAGGTCGAAGGTTCAAATCCTTCCCCCGCAACCAATTGCGCAAGTGATTGAGTTGCGACCTTGGCTCTGGAGACGGGGCGGTGCGTGGTGTGGAAGAGAGAGAAATAATTTGCGTGGCGAGATATAATTCTCGCCCCGGAAATGATTTCTCTCGAAAAAGCTGGAAGGCGATTTCGGGAAGGCTGAGAAAGAAATTTCTCGTCAAAGCTGTAAGAGGAATCAACGCTCTTTAAGAATTGAGACAACCGAAACGTGTAGGCACTTTGTGGTTAGCTGACCTCTCTAGGGTCAAGTGAGCTTCAGAGGTGCATGCACGAGATGGAGAGATGTTTATTGGTGCAACTGGTGCCAGAAATGGCGGGCTTTGCTAAGCCTACGAGCCGTTGTTGCTGATAGATGTCGAAGAACCGTTAAGTGTTTTTTGAGTATTGTGAAATTAGCAGGTTTGAACTGAAGAGTTTGATCCTGGCTCAGATTGAACGCTGGCGGCATGCTTTACACATGCAAGTCGAACGGCAGCGCGGGGGCAACCCTGGCGGCGAGTGGCGAACGGGTGAGTAATGTATCGGAACGTATCCTGTAATGGGGGATAACCAGTCGAAAGATTGGGTAATACCGCATACGCACGAGAGTGGAAAGTAGGGGATCGCAAGACCTTACGTTATAGGAGCGGCCGATATCTGATTAGCTAGTTGGTGGGGTAAAGGCCTACCAAGGCGACGATCAGTAGCTGGTCTGAGAGGACGACCAGCCACACTGGGACTGAGACACGGCCCAGACTCCTACGGGAGGCAGCAGTGGGGAATTTTGGACAATGGGCGAAAGCCTGATCCAGCCATGCCGCGTGCAGGAAGAAGGCCTTCGGGTTGTAAACTGCTTTAGTCTAGGAAAAAGGGGTGCGAGGTTAATACCCTCGTGCTTTGATGGTACTGGAAGAATAAGCACCGGCTAACTACGTGCCAGCAGCCGCGGTAATACGTAGGGTGCGAGCGTTAATCGGAATTACTGGGCGTAAAGCGTGCGCAGGCGGTCTTGTAAGACAGTCGTGAAATCCCTGGGCTTAACCTAGGAACTGCGATTGTGACTGCAAGGCTAGAGTGTGTCAGAGGGGGGTGGAATTCCACGTGTAGCAGTGAAATGCGTAGAGATGTGGAGGAACACCGATGGCGAAGGCAGCCCCCTGGGATAACACTGACGCTCATGCACGAAAGCGTGGGGAGCAAACAGGATTAGATACCCTGGTAGTCCACGCCCTAAACGATGTCAACTGGTTGTTGGAAGGGTAACCTTTTAGTAACGAAGCTAACGCGTGAAGTTGACCGCCTGGGGAGTACGGTCGCAAGATTAAAACTCAAAGGAATTGACGGGGACCCGCACAAGCGGTGGATGATGTGGTTTAATTCGATGCAACGCGAAAAACCTTACCTACACTTGACATGCCAGAAATCCTGCAGAGATGTGGGAGTGCCGCAAGGAATCTGGGCACAGGTGCTGCATGGCTGTCGTCAGCTCGTGTCGTGAGATGTTGGGTTAAGTCCCGCAACGAGCGCAACCCTTGTCACTAGTTGCTACATTTAGTTGGGCACTCTAGTGAGACTGCCGGTGACAAACCGGAGGAAGGTGG
>JAKPSO010000900.1 GCA_029571495.1 Pseudomonadota bacterium | reverse complement strand
GCGCGGGGTTGCAATCAACGCGCGCAACCCCTACATTCCGCCCATCACGATTTCATCAGCCACGGAGGTTCATGTGGATAACAACAACGTCACTTCGATCAACACCCAAACGGGTGCTTTAGCGTCCTCACAAAACAAAGTCCTGCGCAACACCTACATGTTGCTCGCCGCTTCGATGGTTCCAACCGTCATCGGTGCGGTCCTCGGCGTCTCGATCGGATTCAAAGGCTTCGGGCCGTGGTGGATGAATTTCGTTATCTTAATGGGCGCTGTGATGGCGTTCAGCTACGGCATCGAGCGCACCAAGAACAGCGGAGCGGGCGTGGCCGTGCTGCTCGCGTTTACGTTATTCATGGGCTTCTGGCTCTCCGTACTGCTTGGCAGAATCCTCGCCCTGAAAGACGGCGCAACGCTCATCGCCTACGCGTTCGGCGGTACAGCGCTGATCTTCGCAGGCATGGCCGCGATTGCTGGCACGATCAAAACGCAACTGACCGGAATGGGCAAATTCCTGTGGGTCGGATTCTTCGTAATTTTGCTGGCCGCAGTCGGCGCGATTGTCTTCCAAATGCCTGCGCTAATGATCGCCTGCAGCGTGCTCTTTATCGGCCTCTTCAGCGCGTGGATCGTCTACGACATCAACCAGATTCTCACCGGCGGCGAAACCAACTACATCACCGCGACGTTGTCGATCTACATCAATTTGTTCAACGTCTTCAGCAATCTGCTGAGCCTGCTCGGCTTGACCAGCAACGACTAAGGCCCTCGAGACAGCGCAGCGTTAGACGGGATCTTGGAACCCGTCCGCGCGGTACGTGATCACCAGCGTATCGCGCACTCCGGGCACATCGCGCGTGTCGCCCGGTTGAATGGGCGTCGTTTCGTGAATGACGCGTGCGTCATCAAGTAGCAAGACCGACCACGGCGCGGTAAGCGTAAAGCGCACGCCACTTGGGCCGTGAGCGTCGAAGACACGCGATTCGCCGCCTTTGACGTTTTGGCGGTTCACCAGCACGACTGCAACAAAATTTACGCCATCACGATGCGCGCCTTCGGGCGTCGGGCGGCCAATGCCGTCCGCAGTGTCGATGCGAAATTGATGTGCTTCGATGAACCATTTCGGTTGCGCAGTGGCCTGCGCCAACACGCGGCCGACACCAGAAATGAGCGCCTGCCACGCAGCGTCGTTGTGCACTGCGCTCGTCACAGGTTCGAACATGCGTTCAATGCCACCGTGCAAAGCGTTGTAGTCAACCGGCTGCCAATGCGCGCGATGCGGCACCAGCGTAAGCGAACCATCGGCCAGGGTCTGCACGTAGCTATTGTGGCGGCGCGAGCGGTATTTGCCACCATCTTTAAGGTACCCGTCGCGCGGCAAGTCGTTCCAAGAACCGCTGAGTGTCGCTAGTGCCTCCGCCGAAACGCCAAAACACGCGGCGACGTCGTGTGGCGCAACCAGACAAAAGCCCTTGTCGTGTATTTCTTGCACAATGGCGGTTGCGGACTCAACGGTTTTCACTCTGGACCTTTCTGTGACACATTTTTCTGCCAACATTAATCGCATCGCGCTCTTACGAAACAGCCGCGACAACGGCCTGCCCGATTTGTTACACGCCGCCAAAACCATTCTCGACGCGGGCGCCGACGGCATCACCGTTCACCCGCGCCCCGACGAGCGACACATTCGCGGCAGCGACATCGCACCGCTTGCTGCGCTCGTAGCGAAGTACTCGGGACGCGAGTTCAACATCGAGGGAAACCCGCACCACAATCTTATGGCGATTGTAGAGGCCGCCTTGCCGCACCAAGCGACGTTCGTGCCCGACGCGGTCGACGTGAGTACTTCAGATCGCGGCTTCGCGCCCGGCGCAGAAATGGCCGCGGTGCAACCGCTGATCGCACGCCTCAAAGCGAAGGGTGTTCGCGTGAGCGTGTTTGTCGATGCCGACGTTGCGGCTGTCGAGGCGGCGCACGCGGCGGGTGCCGATCGAATTGAGCTCTACACCGAGCCCTATGCCGAGGCGTTCGCGCACGGTGGCGCACCGGGCGCAAGTGCGGAGCGCGAACGCTTCCGAGTCGCGGCAGCGCGCGCGCGCGCCTTGGGCCTTGGCGTCAACGCGGGGCATGATTTGAATTTGCACAACCTGCCGGGATTCCTTGCGGCCGTGCAACCCGATGAAGTTTCTATCGGCCACGCACTGATCGCGGACGCATTGTGGATGGGGCTCGAAGGCGCGACGAAGGCATACATCACGCAATGTCACGAGGGCACGCGGTGAGTACGTTTCTACTCGCGCGGCCATTGCGCCTACGCCCTGCACTGCGCACCTTCGAATGAACGGCAACGCGCAAAAGCCCCTCGCGCTCACAATGGGTGACCCCGCAGGCATCGGGCCTGAGATCGTTGCCAAAGCGCTCGCGCACGACGCGGTGCTTCGTGATCGCGTCGTTGTCGTGGGCGACCCGATGGCGTTGCACGATGCACTGAACCGCTACGCGCCAACGTTTAACGTTGTTGATGTCGATTTGCGCAAACCGTTGTCAGATTGGCACGAGCAGCAGATCGCGTTGCATGCGGTGCGCTCATTGTCCGCATTACCAAAACTTGGCGAGGTTTCTGCTGAAGCGGGCGCTGCCGCCAATGCCGCCATCGTGGAAGCAGCAACGCTCTGCCTTGAGGGCCACACCTGCGGAATGGCGACCGCGCCCGTGAGCAAGCTCGCATTGCGCGCAGCAGGCGTATCCGAGCCGGGGCACACTGAAATTCTCGCGCGGATGGCGGGCCTAGCGGGTACGGAGCGTTTCGCGATGATGTTCGCGAGCCAACATTTGCAAGTCGTGCTCGCAACGATTCACCTGCCGCTCGCTGACGCGCTCAAAACCTTAACGCCGGAACTGGTGTTGCAAAAGTTGCAGCTCACGCACGCAGCAGGTCGTTGGCTCGGCAAACCTACGCCGCGTATCGCGGTTGCCGGCATCAATCCGCATGCGGGCGAGAGCGGCATGCTCGGCTCCGACGAGACGCGCGTGTTGGTGCCCGCGATCGCGGCGGCACGTGCGCAGGGCATGAACGTAACCGATCCGCTACCGCCCGACACGGTGTTCATGCGCGCCCGCACGGGCGAATTCGACGTGGTGCTTGCGATGTATCACGATCAAGGTTTGATCCCCGTGAAACTCTTGGGCTTGGATAGCGCGGTGAACGTAACCATAGGCTTGCCATTCCTGCGCTCCAGCGTGGACCACGGCACCGCATTCGACATCGCGGGCCGTGGCATCGCGTCGGAAGCGAATTTGCTGCATGTGCTGCGTTGGCACTTGGCGGCGGTAGATTGAACTCGCCCAAATTTAGTGAATTCGAATACTAATGCGAGTCTTTTTGACGCAGATTCCGCCGATGAGTCAGTTGATTAACGCAGATTTTTTCACAGTAACTCGG
>JAKPSO010000899.1 GCA_029571495.1 Pseudomonadota bacterium | reverse complement strand
CAGCGAATAGGGAGCGATAGGGGGTGAGATTGAGCAACGGGTTACTTATTAGCTTTTTCGCCGCAACGACCGCAGGGCGGCGCTAAAAGGCAAAAAAGCTTGCTGTCGACAACAGGAAAAATTAGGACCAAACCACCAGCTGGCGGTCGTTGCAGCGGAAAAGCTGAAACGTGTAGCAGCGGAAGGACAAGGCGGCGGTTCAGCCGAGCCTGTATTTAATCCTAAAGGCGCCTGGATTCGTTTTTTCGGCAGACGTGTCGAAGACTGCGGCGTGGGTTCTTGCGATAAAAATGCGCGTGTGAAGCCAAATCGAAATACGATTCAATGAACGTGAACTCTCTAACCCCTCCGAGGTAAAAATGGTGTCTGACCCCATTTATGTTTTCGCAATCGAACCTTCGTGGCCGCTTCGTTAACGAAATCGACGTTCAACAAATCACCGACATTCGCATGGCGCTTCAGCAAACGCACCACTCGGGAATAGCCGTTTCATGGACACGATTGAACGAGTGACGGGCGAGCGGCGGGAGGTCCGGCCGCGTGGGCGGCCAAAGCGGTCGGACGACGGAGTTTCTGAGAGTGGGCCGTGAAAATTGCCCCCGCAGAAGTTGCTGCGGTGTTGCTTTCCGGTTTCGGTTTTCTCCGGATTTGCGCAATGTTCGTTTGCAGCAGGCGTTGTATTTGCCCTTAAACCGGATTAAATTTCCTCTGCGGGGAGGCCTTGGTGGCGGCTTCGGCGACGCGCTTTTTGGAGAGCAGCGCAACTCGTCAATCGACCCGCAATCCGTTGAGTCTGCACCTAAGCTTCGCTTTCCTCTTTTTTGTCGTTTTCGTGAGGAATGAGTGATGCATAAAGGATTTATTCGCAGCCTAGTCGCAGCGGCTGCGCTTCTCGTTGCCTTGCACGGTGCGCCGGCGCAAGCAGTGTGCTCATGCCTCAATAACGCAAGTGTTCGCGATCTGGATACGTCAACGGGTGGCGGCGATGGTCAATTCGCTGAGAGCGTCATCGTGAGTGCTCCAGCGGGCCAGACGTGGAGGGTCGTCGCTGCGACACAGGTATTTGATGCGGAAAACGTGCCGACTGCCGGCGTCCAGAGCGTGCGAGTACCTGTGGCTACGGACGGCTCGGTACTGCTCACGGCCATAGCGACCACTACCTACAAATTGAATTTCGTCACGCTGGATGCCGCGACGTGGTCGCTCTCCGTTTCCAATGGTCTTGGCACGACGCTTACGATTGGCGGGCGCTGCAGGTACCCGAGCCCCGATTTTTCGCCGGCTCTGGCGGCATCCTACGCAGCGGAGGGCCCCGCCATCGTGCTCGGCGCGACCGACGCGACAGGCGCGGGACTCGCGAGTTCGACCTTTCAAATTAATGGTATTTCGCAAACGGCACTCGTGCCTGCGGCGTATGTTGGACGTACGAGCAACAGCGTTTTGTTAACGGCGACCGGAAGTGTCGTTCCCACGCTGGGTGGTACTCGGTATCCGGGGTGTGTGCAACCCGTGCGTAAGAGTTTCGCGGTGGCTGCTGCGCGCCCGATTCCGACCATCGATCCGTTCGGTCTCGCGTTGATGTCTGCGTTGTTGGCTGGCTTGGTGTTCTTTCTTTGGGCGCATGGCCCGCGCGCGCGTCGCGGTCGCCGCGGCAGCTAGGAGGCTCCAGATTGCGTTGAAGCGACGTCGAATGCGTCGCTAACGGCAATCGTTACGGATGTGCGCTTGGGGGGAAATCTCGTGCGGCGGCACGAGAAGGTGGTGGAGGCGGGTAGCGGAATCGAACCGCTCTAAACGGATTTGCAATCCGCTGCATAACCTCTTTGCTAACCCGCCAGATTTGCGTGGCGCTTGAACGCGCTACACAAACAAAAACGGAACCGTTGCGGTTCCGTCTTTTTCAAACTGGAGCGGCAGAAGAGTCTCGAACTCTCGACCTCAACCTTGGCAAGGTTGCGCTCTACCAACTGAGCTACTGCCGCGACAAAAAGAATTATAGCTGAATAAATAAAACGTGCAACTCAGCGCTCTTGGTTAGAGCACTTTTGCGATGGCTTCCGCGACGTAATTTACGTTCTTGTTGTTGAGCGCAGCGACGCAAATGCGGCCCGAATCCACAGCGTACACGCCGAATTCGTTCCGCAGGCGATGCACTTGATCCTTGTTCAAACCGGAGTACGAGAACATGCCGCGCTGCGTGAGAATGTTTTCAAAGTTCGCGGTCGGCGCGAGCTTCTTGAGTGCTGCATGCAACGCAACGCGCATCGACTTGATGCGGTCGCGCATTTCGGCAAGCTCTTTGTCCCATAGCGCACGCGCTTCCGGGTCGGTAAGCGTCGCGGCCACGAGCGCGCCGCCGTGCGTCGGCGGGTTCGAGTAGTTGGTGCGGATGACGAGCTTGAGTTGTGAAAGCACGCGCGCGGCTTCTTCTTTGTCGTTCGCGACTACGGACAATGCGCCGATGCGCTCGCCGTACAGTGAGAACGATTTCGAAAACGAGCTCGACACAAACATTGGTCCCATTGTTTCGCCGAAGAGCTTCACGACCGCGCCGTCTTCGACCACGCCGTCGCCGAAGCCCTGGTAGGCCATGTCCAGGAACGGCACGAGGCCGCCCGCGCGCACCGCTGCGGCGATTTCGCGCCACTGCGCCATCGTGGGATCAACGCCCGTGGGGTTGTGGCAGCAGGCGTGCAGCACGACGATGCTGCCCGCAGGCATAGCCTTCACGGCGGCGAGGAAACCGTCGTAGTTGAGGCTTCGCGTGGCGGCGTC
>JAKPSO010000898.1 GCA_029571495.1 Pseudomonadota bacterium | reverse complement strand
GTCGGCTGGTCCTCATTGGCACCGGCACTGACAAAAAAGCTCGCTAGGTACGTTATCAGCCCCAACAGGAACAACGCGCCACCGCCAACGCGAAGCCAGTAAAAGAAGGTCAATTGATCCTGCGTGGCCATAAACGACATTGCACCGGTCGTTGGCAGGCGCTGCAACCAAACCTGCAGGATGCCCGCACCTGTGAGCGATAGGACCATGACGGCCATGCCAATCGTCATGATCCAGAAACTCCACATCTCCACGGCTTGCGCGCGCTTAGGATTGGCTTCACGACCGCGCAGAATTGGCATGGCGTAGCTGATGATGGCTATCACCACCAGCACATAGGCGCCGTAAAACGCGAGATGCCCGTGTGCCGCCGTCATCTGCGTGCCGTGGGTGTAGTAGTTAATCGAGCTCAGTGTGTGAATGAAGCCCCAGAGGCCCGCGCCCAAGAAACCCATGACCGAGCAACCCACGGCCCACAGCAAGGCCGCCTGATTCGGGTGTTCGCGCCGACGTCGCTGCACCATGTTGAAGGCAAACACGGTCATCATGAAGAAGGGGATGGGTTCCATCGCGGAGAAGATCGTGCCGACCCACAACCAATAGCCGGGCAATCCGATGAAGTAGAAGTGGTGCCCCGTTCCCAGAATGCCGGTGATAAGGGCCATGGCAATGATGACGTACAACCACTTGTCGATAACCTCGCGGTCGACGCCCGTGGTCTTGATCAGCACGAACGCTAGCAGCGCGCCGAGAATGAGCTCCCAAGTGCCCTCGACCCAGAGGTGCACGACAAACCACCAGTACATCTTGTCACGCACTAAATTGTGCGGGTTGACAAAGCTGAACAAGAACATCAGCGCTAAGCCCCATAGCCCGAGCAGCAGTACTAGCGAAATGCTGGTCTTGCGACCCTTGAGGACCGTCATGCTGATATTGAACAAGAAGCCCAACGCGACAATCACGATACCCACTTTGGTGGGCAGCGGTTGTTCCAAAAATTCACGACCCATGGTTTGCAACAGGTCGTTACCCGTCAGTTCAGCCAACTTGGCATAAGGTACCGCCAGATAGCCCACGATGGTCAATGCGCCGGCTAGCAGGAACACCCAGAACAAGATCATTGCCAGTTTGGGGCTGTACAACTCCGTCTCTGTTTCTTCCGGCACCAGGTAATAGGCTGAGCCCATAAAACCAAACAGCAACCAGACGATGAGCAAATTGGTGTGCACCATGCGCGCCTGGTTGAACGGTATGTAGGGAAACAAAAAATCCCCGATCACGTATTGGAGCCCGAGCGCCAAGCCGAACACGATTTGTGCCGTAAACAGCGCCAGCGCCGCGACGAAGTAGTACTTCGAAACCGACTGCGAGGCGAACTTGAGAGTGGTCGCTTTCATTTGCGTGTGTCCTTATTCATTGAGGGCGTTGGGCGGCGATCAACCTTCGATGTTGGGGGGCCAGTTTTCGGTATTGATGTTGTTGGTCCAGCGCAAGAACTCCACTAGATCATCCAACTGCTTCTCGGTGAAGTCGAACTGCGGCATTTGCCTGCGTCCAGGCGTGTGGGTAGGTTGTGCCTTGATCCAAGCCTTTATGAATTCCGGCCCGCGCCGCTTGTAGACGTTGCCCAGTTCTGGAGCAAAGTAAGCGCCCTCGCCCAGCAAGGTGTGGCAACCGATGCAATTGCGCGTTTCCCAGAGCTTCTTGCCAGCCACGACCGCCGGCGTGATCGCCTGTGCATTGGAGCGCTGCGGAATCTTGTGTTCGCTATCGAAGATCAACGCTGCGAAAACAAGAATGAAAAACAGCGACCCGCCGTAGAACATATTGCGGGCCATCTGTTTGGTAAACCCGCTGGTTTTGACTTGATTCATACGCTTGTGCTCCGTGGAAAGTCAGTGGAGAGAAGCGTAGGCGCGCTTGGATTTGCGTTCCTTGAACCCGTTCAAGAAAGAAAGCGATTTTTTGGGTTCGCTGACGCTGCGTTCGCATCTGCGCGAGCACGCCTCTGGCGTATTGACAACGCGTCGCCGTCCGTCGCGACGACTAACGCCACGCTTCTGTGACCACCGATGCCATTGCGCTTGGATGGCCGCAACGAGGAGCTATTGCTACGCTTCAATTCACGCACATACGCCCTACAATGCCGAAGCGTCAACAAAGGCAAGCACGGAGATGAACGCACATGGAGATTAGCGAATTCAACATACCGCGCTATCTCGCGGTGTTACCGTTGTTTAGCGACCTTTCTCCCTCGGAATTGGTGCGCGTTGCGCGTGGCTGCCAAGTGCGGCGTTTAGGACGCGGCGACACCATCTTTCGCTACGGCGAGCCCTGCGAAGAGTTTCACGTCGTGGTATCCGGGCAGGTCAAGTTGTTTGCCCTGTCGCCTGCCGGGCAGGAAAAGGTGATCGAACTGGTGGGCCCGGGCCACAGTTTTGCCGAGGCGCTGATGTTCACTTCGAAGCCCTACATTCTTAATGCTCAAGCCCTGACCAACAGCATTTTGCTTACGGTTGGCAAGCAAGCAATGCTGGAGGAAATTGAGCGCGACGCCCGCTTTTCTCTGCGCATGTTGGCCGGTATTTCGCGGCGTCTGCATGGTCTGGTGCACGACATCGAGTCCGGGGCCTTGCACAGTGGCATGCAGCGCGTCATTGGTTACCTGCTGCGCGAGCATTAAAACGACGACACCGTGAGCGGCGAGGTCTACACCGTGTCGCTACCCGTGAGCAAAGCCACCATCGCCTCGCGCCTCTCGCTCACGCCAGAGTACTTTTCCAAAGTGCTGCACGAGTTGGAAGCAGAAAAACTCATCGAAATCGACAAGCGCGACATTCGCATCATTGACGTGAAACGGCTGGCCGGCTACGGCGTGCAGTAGCGCTGTTGCAGCCGCTTCGCTTCTTCCCGCGTATCGAGAGCTAGCGCGCGCACTTGCAACGTGTGACTGCCCAGGCTCAATTGCAGCGGCGCATCGTCAGCAGGCCAG
>JAKPSO010000888.1 GCA_029571495.1 Pseudomonadota bacterium | reverse complement strand
TTCGGCAGGATCTCGAAAGTGATGTCGTGAAACGCCGCGAGTCGTGACGCGAAACTTCCGGGTGCGTGACCGTCGCGCGTGTCGGGCACGAAACTCTCTTCCGAGTAGCCCACCCACTTCTTGGCGTCTGAATCGCTTGCGCCAAGCCACAAGGTGGGCGCAGTGACGTGCTCCCATATGCTGATGACTTCGTCGAGACGATAGACGGTCGGGAAGGGTAGTTTGTGTGCAGGGTCCGCGCGCAGGTGCCAACGGCCGTCGGCACGCTGTTCTGCCCAATGTCCCGCAAGCCATAACGCGCGCTCACGCGAGATGCGTGGGTTGGTTTTTTGCAAGCGGTCCGCCACGCGGTCGCTCGATTCGTAGCTCGAGAGTGTCGCGGGCAATTTGATCGCGTCGAGCCACGCGCGGTAGCGTTCCGCCGACTTGTTGGGAGGCGTCGATGGAATACCGAAGCCGTCGAGCGACACCAAGCGCCGCACGCGATCGGGACGAATGCCGGCGTAGAGTGAACAGACGTTGCCGCCGAGACTGTGACCGACCAGGTGAATCGGCACGTCCGGCGAAAAGTGATCAATCACGGCTTCAAGATCGGCGACGTAGTCGGCAAACCAATAGCCGCTCGCAGCCTCACGCGTGTGCTCGGTGCCGCCGTAGCCGCGTTGATCCGGCGCGATGACGTACCAGTCGCGCTTCATAGCGTCGACCAAAAACTGAAACGACGCCGCGACGTCCATCCAACCGTGCAACATCAGCACGGGCTCCGCCGACGGATCGCCCCAGGTAAGCACTTCAGCGGTGTGGCCACGAATCGGTAGGCGGTGTTTGGTGAAGGGTTTCATGCTGGTTTGCGTCGTCATGCCTGAAGCGTAGCAGTGCGCGCGCTCACGGCGATTTCACCTCGCGACCCAGCGGCGTGAGTTATGGCTTTTTGGCTTTAGCGAACGACAGACGGTCGGTCTAGAGCGTTTTTTCTTACAGTCGACTTGTTATAAAAATCGCATCAATGCACCATGTAGCGGTCGATAGTGCATAAAAGCTGTCTATTCGTAATCGGCGCGAGGGAGACGCTACGTGTTTACGCTCTTGACTTCCGCGAGCAATGTTCATAATCTTGTAATTACAGCATTCTACAATTCACACCGAACTCGATTTTCACGATGAGCGACGTCATTCCCTTTCGCGGTTTTTCGCTTCACGATCAGGTGGCCGAGCGCGTGCGCGGCCTGATCTTTGACCGCACCATCGCGCCGGGCGATTTCATCGACGAGAACGCGCTATCTGAGCAGTGGCAGATCAGCCGAACGCCGTTGCGCGAGGCGCTGAAGGTGCTTGCCGCAGAAGGCCTCGTAGAGTTGGTGCCGCGTCGCGGTTGTCGCGTCATCGAAATCGCCGAGCAGGACGCGGACGAACTCTTCCCGATCATGGCGTTGCTCGAAGGGCGCTGCGCGCTCGAAGCAACGCAGCGCATGACCGACGCCGACTTGCGCGAATTGCAGCGCATGCACGACGAGCTGGAACGCACAGCGGCTGAGAACGACGTCGACGGCTATTACCAAGCGAACCACGTGTTCCACAGCTTCGTGCAACGCGTCGCTGGCAATCGGTGGCTCGACCGCGTTACGGCGGACCTGCGTAAGTTCGTGCGCATGCTGCGTGGCCGGCAGCTCGTTTTGCCCGGTCGCATTGAGGCGTCGATCAATGAACATCGCGTGTTGATCGCGGCGATGAAAGCGCGCGACGGTGTCCGCGCCGAGCGCGCGATGCATGACCATTTGCTCGCGCAACTCGCCGCACTCAAAACGCTTCGCGCTCGGGAAGCCGCGGCACAAACCGCTGCGCAATCGGCTTAACTCCTCGAAACCAATCCGCACGAAGGACCGCGTTATGTTGGCCGAAAATTCTTCCGTCCCGGCGATTCGCAAAGCGGTGCAACGCATCAATCAAATCACGAGCGAGCGACGTTCAGCGAAACTCATCCGTGAATGTCATCGACTGCTTTCAGTGCGCGCCGAAGCCAACAGCCCCGCCATCGCGCAAAGCATCATCACGGAGATTGCATCGCTCACGGAAGGCGAACAAGACGCGCTCTTCGATGGGCTGGCGAAGGAGTTTTCGCCAGAGCCCGCGTCGGTGCTAAAGGCCGCGCAGGCCTACGCGGCGACGCCGAATGCATCCACACTGGCGGCGCTGTCGAACATCGCGGAGCCACCGCGGCAGGAGCTCTTTCGTCGTCTCAACCGCGCGCCCGGCGGCACCGCTGCGCTCGTGGGCTTGCGGCGGCAACTCCTACGCCGACTGTCGAAAAATCCTGAGTGGCAATCGGCGGAAGCGGACATGCTGCATTTGTTGTCGTCGTGGTTTAACCCCGGCTTCTTGCAAATGCGTCGTGTCGATTGGAATTCGCCCGCGCACCTGCTTGAACAAATCATCCAACACGAAGCCGTGCACGCCATCGACGGCTGGGACGATCTGCGGCGACGCTTACAGCCCGACCGACGCTGCTTTGCGTTTTTTCATCCGCAACTCGCCGATGT
>JAKPSO010001006.1 GCA_029571495.1 Pseudomonadota bacterium | reverse complement strand
ACGGATCGTGCCCGAGGAACCGTACGCGACATCCCAACCTTGTTTGTAGCGCGCTTGCAGCACTTCGAGTCGAGAACGCACAAAGACTTCGGCCTTGCGAAACGCGCCCGCTGTCACTGTGCCGCCGGGGAAGAAATGTTGCGACAGCGTTACCGCGCCGAGTTGAAACGATTCGGTGAGTTCCGGTTCGTAGCGACGACCGACGATGAATTCCGTGGATCCGCCACCGATGTCGACGATCAGGCGTTCTTGCTCGCTCCACGGCAATGTGTGCGCGCAACCGAGGTAAATCAGCCGCGCTTCTTCCGGTCCCGAAATGATGTCAATTGGAACGCCAAGCGCCTCAATCGACGCCCGCAACAAGTGGTCACGATTCGTCGCTACACGATACGTGCTCGTCGCCACCGCACGCACACGATCCGGCGGGATCGATGCCAGTCGTTCACGAAAGCGCGTCAGGGCTTCGCAAGCTTCATCGATCTTGCCCGGCGAGAGGGCGTTGTCGCGATCCAAGCCCGCAGCCAAGCGGACTCCCTCGCGGTGCGTGCTGATCGGCACGATCTGCCCGCCTTCTTCACGCGCGATCAACAGCCGGAAACTGTTGGACCCCAAGTCAACCGCAGCGAGCGGTCGTGCTTCTGTTTGTCTTCGTGTTGTCACTTCGGCCGTCTACGCTCAAAACGTAGAGCATATTGCAGGAGTGTGACATGTGGGTGACGATTGCTTCGGTTAGTGGTGGCGTGATTGCCTTGGCGACAATTGCAGTCATGGGCGTGCGAACACATCGGAAGTTCGAGCGCACTTTGCGCGACATGCGCGTTGGTCTAGCGCCGGATTGATGCGACGCGCGCGCTTGGCTATTCCAACAACACGCCTTTGCGCGAGATTGCGGTGACATCGACATACGTGCTGCCGCCGGCTGCCGGCTGTGCTGTCGACACGCGCAGTGGGCCGAACTCGAGCGGCGGAACGGTGCGTAGTGCCTTGTGGATTTTTGTGGCGGTCGGCTCACCCTCAACGAGCCCAAACGCGGCGACGAGGACACGCGCTGCGACGTAGCCTTCGAGCGTGTGCTGTGATGGCGGCTCATCGCGGAATTGCTTCATCAGCGCGCGGTGCTCGCGCTGAAACGCGTGAATCGTCTTGCCCGGTGGCGGCACGACTTGTGAGATAAATATTCCTGATGCTGCTGTGCCCGCAAGCTCGAACAGGTTGCGGTAGTCCACCGTGGAGAACGCCAGCAGCCACGCTTGCGGCAAGACTTTGCGCGTGTGCCGAGCGAGCGCCGCGACACCCAACGCATCGCCGCTTAGGATGATCGCGCCGATTTTTGCAGTCTGCGAATCGCGCGACTGCCACTGTGCTGCATTGCCATCAAATGCAATGCGCAATTTGCGCGTCTGCGCCTCGGCACGGATGGCCGAGTGCGTTGCCGCCGCGTCCGGGCCATCGCCTTGCACAATCGCAATCGCGTCGTTGTGAAACATGCGCAACGTGTCGAGCAACGCTCGCGCTTCGTCGCGATAGCTGGCTCGCGTGGCAAACGCATGGCCGGTTGTGGCTGCTCCATGCTCCGCGCCAGTCGGCGCGCCCACGACCGCAACGCGCGGGGTCGCCGTCGCGGTCACTCCGATGACGGCGGCCAACGCATCGGCGGTGGTTGCGCCGAGCATCACATCGACGCCGTTCTCACGCAGCAGTTTTTGCGCGTTTGCTTTCGCGTCGTTAGCGTGGCCGCCATCATCGAGCTGCACAAACGAAATCTTGCGTCCCTGCACCCCGCCGCGCGCGTTCACCGCGTCGAAGTACGTGCGCGCGCCGTTAGAGAAGTCTTTGCCCACGTTGGAGAGACCGGACAGATCGAGACTTTGGCCAACGACAAAATCTTTCGCAATGCCCGAAGCGTGAAGGCAGAGCACCCATAGCACTGCCGCGCCAAACTTGATCCCGCTTCGAGATGCTGCCATTCCGATGCTTCCACAAAAGGGGAGCATGCTGGCTTGCGAATGTGACACAGTTGAGACTGCCGCATCAGCGAGTGGTGATCTCTAAACAACTCATCGGTTATTCCGATACAGCTTTTTAGCTCCACGCGCTGGCACACGGTCGCTACAGCGAAAATTACTTATAGTCGACCTATAAACAAACGGGCGCGTAACGACCGCAGATTGGCCGCCGAGGGCTAAAAGTTGTATCGTTGATTCGTAGCGTGTCGTCAGTGAGCTAGCGCGGCGACAATACGCGCTGCAAATAATTCGAACCCAAAAAGGAGTGACCATGAAACAACCGATTCGCCGCGCGCTTGCGGCTGCGCTTTTGCTTGTCGGCGGCGGCAGCGCCTTCGCGCAAACCACGATCCTGCGTTGGGGCGACGTCGTGGGCGGCAGCCATCCGCAGGTCGTGATGATTGAGCGCGTCGCGACCGAGGTGAAGGCCAAGACCGGCGGGCGCGTGGAGATTCAAGGGTTTGCTGGCGGCCAGATCGGTGGTTCGCGCGACATGATCGAAGCGGTGGCAAATGGGTCGCAACAGTTGGTCACCGAAGGCGCCGCGAATTTCGGCGCGTGGATTCCGTCGATCTCGGTCGTCGAAGCACCGTTCATCTGGCGCGATCCGCAGCACTTGATCAAAGCACTCAACGGGCCGCTCTTGGCGCAATACAACGAGCAATTGGTGAAGGCGCGCGGCATGCGCATTCTGGGCGCGCTCTATTACGGCACGCGGCACTTGACGACGTCGAACAAAGCGGTGAACTCGCTTGCCGACATGAAGGGCCTCAAGGTTCGCGTGCCCGAGAACGATGTGTTCAAGGCGATGGCCGAGAGCTGGGGCGCGAAGCCGACGCCGATGAATTTCAACGAACTGTATCTCGCGCTCAAGCAGGGCGTCGTCGACGGCCAAGAGAACCCATTGCCGACCATCAAGAGCGGCAAGTTCAATGAGGTGCAAAAGTATCTCGTACTGACCGGCCACATCATGACGCCGCGTCTCGTAGTCGTGAACGATGCCGCGTGGCAGAAGATCGCGGCGGCGGACCGTAAGGTCGTCGAAGACGTGCTCAAGGCGCAGATGAATTGGGCGGACTCGCAAATCATTTCGCAAGAGAAGACGCTGGTCGATGAATTCAAAGCGGCGGGGATGACGGTGCTCACGCCCGACGTCGCCGAAATCCGCAAAGCGACGCTGGCCGCTGTGCCGCCGAAGTTTGAGGCGAAGTGGGGCAAGGGCACCTACGAGAACATCGCAAACATGAAATAACGACACGTCGTCGTTTCATCGGTGAAGTTGTTTCAACGCGCGGCGCGCTGGTCGCTTGCTGCGATTCATTGGCTGGCCATCGTGCTCTTCGTGCTGATGGTGCTGCTCGTGCTCGCGCAGGTTGTCTCGCGCAAATTTTTCGAGCCCTTGGTGTGGAGCGAAGAGCTTGCGCGCTACATCTTCATCTGGGTTGCGTTTCTCGGTTGGATCATCGCTACCGAACGGCGATCGCACATTGCCATCACGCAGTTCAGTGATCGCACGCGCGGGTTACTGCAGCGCGCATTGAGCTGGTTCGCCGATGGCGCGACGTTAGCGCTCATGGGTTGGCTGTTCTGGTACGGCTTGAAGCTCGTTGATAACAATCGCGACGTTGAAACGGTGACCTTGTTCTTCAACTACGCGCTGGTTTACGCGGTGCTTCCGGTGACCGCGCTTGCCGTGGCGACGCTCACGTTGTCACGCGCCAAGAATCGCATGAGCGAGCAAAGGGCGTTGGTATGACTACGCTGATGCTCATCATCCTCGCGGTCTGGTTCGTGCTGTTGTTCACTGGCGCGCCAATCTACGCGCTGATGGCGCTCGCCGGTGCCGCTTTCATCGCGGTGGCGGGCATCAACCCAATCGCTGTACCGCAGAAGCTCGCGAAGGCCGCCGACAGTTTTCCGCTCCTTGCTGCGCCGATGTACATCTTGATGGGTTCGCTCATGAACACGTCTGGCGTGACCGAACGCATCTTCCGTTTCGCCACAGTGTGCGTGGGTTGGTGGAAGGGCGGCTTGTGTCACGCGAACATTCTCGGCAGCGTGATCTTCGCGGGTATGAGCGGCTCGGCCGTGGCCGACGCCGGCGGCATTGGCATCATCGAGATCAAAGCCATGCAAGACGCGGGCTACGACACTGAGACGGCCGCCGCGATTACGGCAGCTTCAGCCACCATCGGCCCGATCATTCCGCCGTCGTTGCCGATGATCATTTACGGCGTATCGGCCGAGGCGTCCATCGGCGATCTGTTTTTGGGTGGTGTGAT
>JAKPSO010000881.1 GCA_029571495.1 Pseudomonadota bacterium | reverse complement strand
TTCGGCTTTAACAAGACCACGCGCGCCACGTTTTGGGCGGATCTCGTCAAGGGCACGCTGCTTTCCGCTGCGCTCATGTTGCCGCTCGCGGCGCTAGTGTTTTGGCTTATGCGCTCGGCAGGGCCGCTGTGGTGGGTTTATGCGTGGCTGGTGTTCATCGGCTTCCAACTATTGATGTTGGCGCTGTACCCGACGTTTATCGCGCCGCTGTTCAACAAATTTACGCCGCTCACGGACGGCGAAACTAAGACTGCGATCGAAGGGCTGCTCACACGCACCGATTTTGCGAGCAACGGCTTGTTCGTGATGGACGGCTCCAAGCGCTCGGCCCATGGCAATGCGTACTTCACGGGATTCGGCAAAGCCAAGCGCATCGTGTTTTTCGACACGTTGCTCGAACGCCTGACCCACAATGAAATCGTCGCGGTGCTAGCGCATGAGCTGGGGCACTTCAAGCGCAAGCACATCGTCAAGCGTATTGTGTTCATGGCGATTGCGAGCTTGGCGTTCCTGGGCGCGGTGGCTTGGGTGCTGCCGCAACCGTGGTTCTACAAGGCGTTTGGTTTCGCGGAGGACATTGGGAAGACCTCGCCCGGCGTCGCACTCGTGCTGTTCGCGCTCGTACTGCCGTCGCTCTTGTTTTGGATTACGCCCATCGCCTCGGCGTATTCGCGCAAACATGAGTTCGAGGCTGACGCGTATGCTGCGAGCGTCGCGAACCGTGACGATTTGGTCACGGCACTCACGAAGCTTTACAAAGACAACGCCAATACGCTAACACCAGACCCGATCTATTCCGCGTATCACCATTCGCACCCGCCCGCGATGATTCGCATCGCGCATTTGCAGGCGCAATAGCGATGTTGGTCAATCTGCAAGCGCTCGCCCAATTGCCCGCCGAACCACAACACGGCAATTCGGCGTTTACGCAGGAGCAAATCGAATTGCACCTGCGCGCACTACCCGGTTGGCGCTTCGCCGACGGGCAAGTCCGCAAACGATTCACGTTCAAAAACTATTACGAGACGATGGCGTTCGTGAACGTTGTCGCCGCGATCGCACACGCCACCGATCATCACCCCGACCTCAGCGTGCGCTACGGCCACGTTGATATTGCGTTCAACACACACGACGTTGAACACGGACAAGGCGGCATTTCGCTAAACGATTTCATCTGCGCCGCGCGCATCGAAGTCGCGCACGCTCTCACCTAACTCCGAACCGGACACCCGCATGCAGCAAGGCCTAGTGATCGAAACGCAGCGGCGCCACTCGGTGGTGCAACTCACCGACGGTTCACGCATCACCTGCATCAGCAAAGGGCGCGGCATCCAACTCGCGTGTGGCGATCAGGTCAGTATTTCGACCTCTAGCGACAAGGAAGGCGTCATCGAGTCCATCGGCGAGCGCACGTCTCTCTTCTACCGCGCCGATTCGTTCAAAGAAAAACTCGTCGCCGCCAACGTCACGCAGGTCGCCTGCATCGTTGCGCCGTTGCCGGTGTACGCAGATGAGCTCCTCAATCGTTGGCTCGTCTGCGCGGAAGCGAGCAACGTCAAAGCGATCATCGGCCTGAACAAAGTTGACCTCGTCGAGGCCGCCGCTACCGCTAATGCTCTTGCGCGCTACAAGGACATGGGTTACGACGTGATCCCGTTCTCTGCGAAGTTCAACGACGCGCCGATGAGAGAGCGCCTACTGGGCGAACGCTCGGTGCTCATCGGGCAATCGGGAATGGGCAAGAGCAAGCTGCTTAACGCACTTGTCGGCTCTGAAGCGCAGCGCACCAACGAAATTTCACAGGCGCTCGGTTCGGGCAAGCACACGACGACCTTCACGCGGCTCTTCACGCTTGGCGACGATCACCAAACTTGGGTCATAGACTCGCCCGGCATGCAAGTCTTCGGGCTCGCGCATTACTCGCGCCTGCAAATCCAACAAGCCTTCCCCGAATTCCGCGACGCCATCGGCAAATGCCGCTTCCGCGACTGCAAACACCTGCACGAACCCAACTGCGCCTTGCGCGAGCTCATCGCGGCCAACAAGGCCACAGAAGAACGCCTAACCTACCTGCGCAAGTTTTGTGGCGAAGGCGAAGCCGTGCCGCATTACGAGCGGCATTGATGTCCTGACATTGCCAAATCCGGAAGGCGCGGCGCACGCCCTCTCAACCAACGGCTCTATGACAACTTTTTCTGATACCGCTGTTTCCGGTCCTCGGCGAGTGGAATGGTTTAATCGGCTCGCCGAATTTACCCTTCGAATCTCCGCTGCGTTTCCTTCTGAGCAGCCCAATATGACGTGTGCCACGAACGCTGGCGGGTTGACGTACGACCTAGATGCAAAGCCGTGGCATCACTTTATCGGGTATCCGCTTATGCGCGTGGACTCGGTCGACGCCATTTACCGTTACACCGATGAGCAAGCCGCGCATCTCATTCCATCCATCGCGCTGACCCTCCTTGGCTTCGCCCCTTGGGGAGCTTACGACGAATACTGGACTCTGTTTTTCGTTTCCGGACGAGATCGGCGAGTACTCGCAGCGCTCAGCCCTGATTTCTCCTCGTCGGACAACTTGATGATTTCTCATATGAAACGGTTCGACGCCTTAAAAGAGCGCCTGACCGCTCCACAGCGCGAAGTGCTGGCAGAGTTTTGTCGCATGTACTTTGGGGAAATAGTGGTGCCCGCACGGCCTGAGGTCGCGTCTGCCGCTGCTACCGAATGGACAACGTAGTCACCGACAAGAACACTGCATTCAGCGCGACGACGTTTTACGCCAGAGACGCTACTGCGTCCCGTACGGCTTCTTGTCGACGTAATACGCCGCAGCGAGCCCTGCTGCGCTTCGCCCGTGGATGTCTTTTGCCACGCGAATTTCGTTGACGAGTTCTAGCGCGGTTTTGTCGCACGGTGGTAGTTCGACATCGCTCACGTCTTTCGGCGTCACGCGATTGCCCCATTCTGCGTAGTGCGAACACACGGTGAGGCCAGCGCCGAAGGCGGGCATGAGCAGTTTTGCATGCGGCTTAATGCGGCCCTCTTCTAGCGCCTCGACGAGCGCCACGGGGACCGTAGCCGCACTCATGTTGCCGTACTTCTGCACGGTAAGCTGCACTTTGCTCATCGGGATGCCCGCGTATTTGGCGACCGATTCGATGATGCGCGAGTTGGCTTGATGCGGCACGACGAGATCAATGTCTTCGGCGCTGACGCCAGCCTTCGCGAGCGCCTTGGCGCTGGCGTCGGTCATGCCTTGCACGGCTTTCTTAAAGATTTGCGGGCCGTCGAACGTCCATGACATGTCGCCAAACGAGACATTGGCGTTTGCGTAGGTCGCGCCGTAGCCGCCGATGCGCAAGATGCCGCGCGCGTCGCTGATGCAGCCGAGCGACTCCGCGAGCAATCCAGTTTTTTCATCCGTCGCTTCGATCACAATGGCCGCGCAACCATCACCGAACAGCACGGCAACACCGCGATTTTCCCAATCCATGTAACGCGAAATGAGTTCGACACCGACGACCAGCGCGCGCTTCACCACGCCGCTTCGGACCATCGCGTTGGCGGTGGTCCAGCTATACAAAAAGCTTGTGCAGGCCGTGTTGACGTCCATCGACGCCGCGTTGCCCGCACCGAGTTTGTATTGCAAAGCGGAGGCCGAGTTCGGAACGATTTCGTCGAAGCTACACGAGCCGTACACGATCAAATCGATGTCCGAGGGCACCAGACCGGCACATGCCAACGCGCGCTTCGCTGCGACGTACGACAACTCGACAGCGTGCACATGCGAAATGCGACGTTCCTTCATGCCCGTGCGCGAGGTGATCCACTCGTCGTCTGTTTCCAGGAACGTCGCCAGATCGGCATTTGTGAGCACCGCTGGGGGCATGCATTTGCCCCATCCCGTAATGGCCGCGTAGGTCATAGTCGTCTCCCCTGTCGCACTATTTGGATTATTGTGGCTGCGCGGTGTCGACGCCTAAGTCGAGTACCCGCAGCCGTTATTTTCAAGCAATCGTTCTTGCCAAAAACTCGAGTGATCGTCCGCGCGCGAGCGCTGCTGCTTTTTGGTTGTACATCGCGCGGCCCCAGCAATTGAACCCGTGTTCAACGCCCGGATAGACATCGATATGCGCATTGTCACGCCCGGCAAACGCGGCCTGCACCGCTTCAACCGCGCTCATCGGGATATGGTCGTCATTCTCCGCGAAGTGAAAAAGAATCGGCACTTTGATGCTCGGCGCGCGATTAAGCATGGTGTGGATGCGGCCGCCGTAATAGCACACCGCAGCGTCCACAGCGCCCGTGGCGGAGAGC
>JAKPSO010000874.1 GCA_029571495.1 Pseudomonadota bacterium | reverse complement strand
CACGCCGCGCCGCGCGATGCGCTGACGCCACCGCACGATCGGCGAAAGGATTGGCGAGCGACATGTCTTCAAGAATCTGCAAATTTCCGGAGATGACCGTCAGCAAATTGTTGAAGTCATGCGCGACACCGCCCGTGAGCTGACCGAGCGACTCGAGGCGCTGCGAAAGCAGTAATTTGTCTTCGGCGAGCGAGCGTTGCAATGCGTTCGATGCGATGTTGGCGATGGCCTCAACAAACGCCACGTCGTCGGTCGTGAAGTGGTGCGGCGTGCGCGAACCGGCGACGAGGATGCCGTTGTTGTGATCACGATCACCCAGCGGCGCGATGATGAGACTGCGAATTTCCGCGCCGAGCATTACAGGGCAAATTTTTGCGCTGGCCGTAGCGACGTCACCGACCAATACCGGCGCGCCATTTTCGAGAATCTGGCCCGATAACAACAAGTGTGGGCGCGCAATCGACGTGTTGGCAAGCTGCGGTGCCAACGCCCCGGCAGCATTGCGACACACTAGCGAATCCTCGCCCGGTAGTTGGCGGAAGAGCGCTATGACGTCGGCAGCCAGCGGGTCCACCGCGACACGTACCGCGTGCTCACCCACGGCTTCGAACGAGCGCTCACGAAGCGCGAGCTGGCTGATGCGGGCAATGGCGTTCGCGCGTACGAGTTCGCGCTCGGTGCGTCGCGCCTGCAGGCGATCGCTCACGTCGCGCAACATCACGATCACTTCGTTGCCAGTTGAGCCGAGCGCCGGTGCGAGCGAAATTTCAACGGGAAATTCGCGGCCGTTGAGCTTCACCGCTTTGAGCGAAAGACCCACTCCCATCGGACGTCGATGCGGAGACGCGGAAAAATCCTGGCGCAGTTTCGCGTGGTGCTTGCGTCCCGCGATAGGGACCAAGCGGTCAACATTTAGACCACGAAGCTCGCCGGGCGCAGCGTCAAGTAAGCGCTCCGCCTCAGCGTTGTTGATGCGAATGAGACCGTTGGCATCAACGACCAAAATGGCATCCGGAGCTGCGTCAAAAAGCAGCTTGTAAGCGTCGTTCTCAGCAGTCAATGCAGCCGATCGCATTAGCGACCTCTCTCACGATGCACGGGTACCGCAAACATGTAGCCAGCGCCACGCACCGACTTGATCATGCGCGGCTCTTTGCCGTTGTCCCCGAGTTTCTTACGCAAGCGCCCAATTTGCACGTCGATCGTACGATCAAATGGCCCGGCGTCGCGATGGTGGGTTCGTTGCAGCAATTGATCGCGCGAGAGTATCCGTCCAGCCTCGGAAAGCAGCACATTGAGCAGGTCAAACTCGCCCGTCGTAAGTGAAACGACATCGCCGACGCTGGAGCCTGCGCGCAACTCGCGGCGCTCGACATCAAACGTAAACGACTCAAAGGTCAGCGACTGTGCGGCGGGTTCGGCGTGTGCGGTGGCGGTGCCCTCCACCGACGGCGCGGTAGCGCGGCGACCCACACTGCGTATGCGCGCGAGCAATTCGCGCAGTTCGAACGGCTTAGTGATGTAATCGTCAGCTCCGATTTCGAGGCCAACTACGCGATCAATCGTGTCGCCACGTCCGGTGACCATCAGCAGCCCGCCAAACCAATCGACGCGCAACCGCCGTGCAATGGCGAATCCATCCTCATTGCCCAGATTGACGTCGAGCAAGATCACGTCGGGTTT
>JAKPSO010000866.1 GCA_029571495.1 Pseudomonadota bacterium | reverse complement strand
CGCCGTCGAGCTCCGCGGCAAGCCGATCAGCTAGCCACGCGCCACCGGAATACACGCCAACGAGCTTCGCATTGAACGCGATGGCCGGCGCCATTTGCGCTTTGAGATCCGCGAACAGCGCCTCGGCGTCGGGGAGGGTTTGATTCGTTTGAGTTATGTTCATTTCACTGTTTCAGTCGCGTCAAGTGGTATCGCGCCTTCCTCAAAAAAACGGCGCAAAATCAACGCCGCCGCTTCGGCATCAATCGCCTGCTTTTTTTTCTGGCCGGTCAAGCGACTGCCAGCGAGTACCTGCGCAGCGTCGACGCTGGTGTAGCGCTCATCAACCAGATAGGCAGGCCGATCAAACCGACCTTGCAGTTGGCGCGCGAACTTTTCGCAACGCGCGGTCATCGCGTGCGGCTTGCCGTCGGGATGCGAGGGCCGTCCGACAACAAACGCGTTCGGGCCCCATTCATTCACCAACGCCTTGATCGCAGTGAAGCGCGCGTCGTCGGTTTCGGCGTCAATCGCGGTGAGCGCAGTCGCGGATTCGGTGAGATCGTTGCCGATGGCAACCCCAATGCGTCGCTCGCCGAAATCAAAGGCGAGAAACGCGCGATTGCCTGACATCAGGCGTGTCCCGCTACGTTCGATAGCGCGAATCGCGAGACACCCAAGCGCTCCATCGCAACATTGAACAACTCGTCGGGCGCCGTCTCAAAAATCAGGTCTGCATCCGCGGGCACGGTGAGCCATGCATTTGCCGCAATTTCCTCTTCGAGTTGCCCGGCGCTCCAACCCGCGTAGCCCAACGTCAACAGCCATTCGTGCGGACCATTGCCACGCGCGACCGCTTCAAGAATGTCTTTCGATGTTGTCAGCGAGAGTTCATCGCTAATGACGATCGACGAGTTCCACGAACTGTGCGAGCGATGCAATACGAAGCCATGCTCGACACTGACGGGACCGCCAAAATGCACTTTGCGCTGTCCGGTGGCGAGGTCGGTGAGATCAATGTCAATTTGCTCGAACAGGGCTTCCATCGTCAAATCGGTGGGGCGGTTCACGATCACGCCCAGCGCGCCGCGCTCATTGTGTTCGCACAGATAGGTGACCGTCCCTTCAAAATTGGGGTCCGCCATGGCGGGCATGGCGATCAGGAAGTGGCCAGCGAGGCAACTTGATTTCATAGGCTCTATTCTAATGTGGCGAAATCGCGTGTCGCACTAGACTTCGATATCCCCGCTGTAGCCTTTGGCACACGGCAAACGGCGATTCTTAAAGGTATTTCCATGCGTCACCGACGCGCTCTTATGTGGTTCCGGCGCGATTTGCGGAGTTTTGACAACGCAGCGCTTCACGCGGCACTGACTCACGCCGAACACGTGCATTGCGTGTTCGTTTTTGACCGCGAAATTTTGGACGCACTCGCCGACAAATCGGATCGGCGCGTAGAGTTCATTTGGGAAAGCGTCGTCGAACTCCGCGCCGCGCTCAAGACACTTGGCGGGAGCCTTCACGTGCTCTACGACACCGCGAGTGCGGCAATTCCTAAGCTTGCACAAACGCTCGATGTTGACGCGGTGTTCACCAATCATGACTACGAGCCCGCCGCAATCACACGGGATGCGGCGGTCGCTGCCGCCGTGAAGACATGCGGCATCGCCTTCGAAACGAAGAAGGACCATGTGATCTTCGAGAAAGACGAAGTGCTCACGGGCGCCGGAAAATTCTTCTCGGTATTCACGCCGTACAAAAACGCGTGGCTCAAACGCCTGCAGGCGTTCTACGTGAAAGCGTATCCGATTGAAAAGCACAAAGGGCACTTCGCGGTCGACGCAACAGTGGAAATGCCCTCGCTAGAGGCGATGGGCTTTGCGCGGACCAATTTGCGCACGTTGAAATTTCCGACCGGAATGGCTGGCGGTGAAAAGTTGTTCTCGGAGTTTCTTGAGCGTATTGATCGCTACGACGAAACGCGAAACTACCCGTCAGTCAAAGGGCCGTCGTATTTGTCGACGCACTTGCGCTTCGGGACAGTATCGATTCGTGGTCTCGTCGCGGCGGCGTGGCAGCGCTGGCAGGAGGGCTCGCGTGGCGCGGAGGTGTGGCTGTCTGAGTTGATCTGGCACGATTTTTACGTGCACATACTGCACCACAATCCGCACGTTGTCGACAGAGCCTTCAAGCCAGAATACGACGCAATTCGCTGGAGCAATGACCCGGAACACTTCAACGCGTGGCGCGAAGGACGTATGGGCTATCCGATTGTTGACGCCGCAATGCGCCAGCTGAATCAGACTGGCTACATGCACAACCGATTGCGCATGGTGGCGGCGAGTTTCCTGACCAAAGATCTACTGATCGATTGGCGTTGGGGTGAGCGTTATTTTGCTGAGAAACTCATCGACTTTGATCTATCGGCCAACAATGGCGGCTGGCAATGGGCTGCGTCTACGGGCTGCGATGCGCAGCCCTATTTCCGCATCTTCAACCCACTCAACCAGAGCGAGAAATTTGATCCCGACGGCACGTTCATTCGCAAATATGTTCCGGAGCTCGCCAAGTTATCGAACAAAGACATTCACGCGCCGTCGCTCATGAGCCCCGTTGAGCAACAAGCGCGCGGCTTTGTACCGGGACGGGACTATCCGCTGCCTATCGTTGACCATGCGACCGCCCGCAACGCCACATTGGCCGAGTTCAAGCGGGCGTTAGGGAAGCAGGACGTGCTGCCCGTCCACGATCAATGACCGCGCACCCGCACCGTAAGCAAAGTTCAGCCTCAAATTCGGTATGATGCGACGCAGCAAAACCCTCTTCGATCATCGTCAGGCACTCTCCATGAAAACTCTTGAAAATCGCGTTGCTCTCGTCACCGGCTCCACCAGCGGCATTGGTCTTTCAATGGCGCGTCGCTTCGCTGAGGCGGGCGCAGAAGTGGTGATGAATGGTTTTGGCGACCCTGCGGAAATTGATCGTCTGCGCGAAGAGATGGCAGAGACGTTTAAGACGCGCGTGCACTACGTCCCGGCGGACTTGTCGAAGGGAGCGGAAGCGCAGATGTTGGTCAAACAAACCATCGCCATCTGCGGTCGCGTGGACATTTTGGTGAACAACGCGGGTATTCAGCACGTCGCGTCGATTCAAGACTTCCCGGATGACAAGTGGGACGCAGTCATCGCGATCAATCTCTCGAGCGCGTTTCACACCTCGAAAATCGCACTTCCTGACATGCAGTCACGCGGCTGGGGCCGCATCATCAATGTGGCTTCGGCACACGGCCTCGTCGCCTCCGTGAACAAGGCGGCCTACGTGGCGTCGAAGCACGGCATCATCGGCCTGACCAAAGTCACCGCGCTCGAAAACGCGAAGACGCAAATCACGTGCAATGCCATCTGCCCCGGTTGGGTCGACACGCCGCTCGTGCGCAAGCAAATCGAAGCGCGCGCCGCCGCGCAGAGCATTTCGGTCGATGCCGCGACCAAGCAACTCGTG
>JAKPSO010000863.1 GCA_029571495.1 Pseudomonadota bacterium | reverse complement strand
GTCATACGCTGCCGCTTGACGCCCAATGCGTCAAGTTTGGCCATGAGTTCGATCGCGTCGGCGCCGGATGCTGCCATCAATGCGTCTCCCGGACCACGGCGACTAGCGTGTCGCTCGTGTTCGGCTGCGTCGGCAGCGGCGCGTCGTACGGCACTTCCATAAGGCGAAGCGTTTGCCCCATGACGCTTGAAAACACGGGCGCGGCAACTTGTCCGCCATAGAAAATTCCGCCGCTCGGCTCGTCGATCATTACGGCCACAACGTATCTCGGATTGCTCACCGGCGCGAGACCGACGAACGACGCGACATACCGACCCTCGGAATAAGTTGCACCTACGAGTTTTTTCGCGGTGCCAGTTTTACCCGCAACGCGATACCCTGGAATTTGCGACAGCGGAGCCGTGCCCTCTTTGGCTGTCGCCTTCTCGAGCATAGGCAGAACGACGTCCATCGTTTTCGGCGAATAGACGGGCGTTCTCGGTGACACGCCACCGTTCTTAAGAAGGGTCACATCAACCAACGAACCCTGGTTGGCGAACACTGTGTAGGCACGAGCGAGTTGTACGAGATTCACTGACAAGCCGTAGCCGTAGCTCATCGTTGCTTTTTCAATAGGGCGCCATGACTGTGGCGAGCGCAAACGTCCGTGCGCCTCGCCTGGCACGCCAGTCTGCGGTGCGCGGCCAAACCCTGCGCGCTGCAGTTGCCGCCACATGACTTCATTCGGCAGACGCTCGGCGATGCGCGCCGTGCCGACGTTACTGGATTTCTGAAGAATTTCGGTAACGGACGCCACACCGTTGCTGCCGATCGTGTGCGTGTCGCGGATCGTCGCGCCGTTGAGCGTATAGGTGCTGCCTGGCATTGGAATCAGGGCGTCGGGCTTCAGGACGCCCGTCTCGATGGCCGTTGAAATCGTAAACGGCTTCATCGTTGAGCCCGGTTCAAACAAGTCAGCCACTGCGCGGTTGCGAAGCCCTCCCGTTGCCGCCGCGGAGCGATCACCTGGGTTTGAAGTCGGGTAGTTCACGAGCGCGATGATTTCGCCGGACTTGGCGTCGAGCACCACGGCCGCGCCACCCTTCGCGCGATGCGCCTCAACGCCGCGTTTGAGTTCGCGAAACGCCAAGTGCTGCACGCGGCTGTCAAGCGCGAGTTGCAGATCGCGACCTTGCTGCGGCGCGCGAACGCTACGAAGCTCTTCCACCACGCCGCCGCGACGATCAATGGTCACCCGCCGCGCGCCGGGCTTACCGGAGAGCCATTCGTTTTGCGCGAGCTCGAGCCCTTCTTGTCCGACGTCGTCGACGTTGGTGATGCCCAACACTTGCCCCATGACCTCTTGCGCTGGGTACTCGCGTTTGAATTCGTTTTGCACCGCGACGCCAGGAATTTTCAGTGCAGAGATCATCTGCCCTTGCTCAGGCGCGATGCCGCGTGCGAGGTATACGAGATCGCGCTCTGTATCGAGCTTGCGGTCCAGGTCTTTCGCGCGCAAATTGAGCGCTTTCGCGAGGCCTTCGCGCTGCTGCGTCGTGAGTTCAACTTGGTCGGGAAACGCAAAAACTCCACGCGCCGGAATACTCGAGGCCAGCACCGCACCCTCGCGGTCAAGGAGTCGGCCGCGATGCGCCGGTAGCACCAAGTCGCGCGTAGTGCGCGCATCACCGCGCTTGGTCAGATCATCGTGCTGCACGACTTGCAAATAGACGCCGCGCCCAGCAAGCGTGACAAAGCCGATCAACAAACCGTAGGCAACAGCGCGCACGCGCCACACCGCAAATTGCGGCGCGCCTTTGCTAGCTTGCTTTGCCTTGAACATTTTCATTGCGCATCCTTACCGCTGGTCGCAACGTTGAGGTCGATGAGTTGCGTGCGCGAGCCTTCGGGCAAGTCCATGTCCAGGCGTTCGCGGGCAGTGCGCTCAACGATGCTTGGCGTAGACAAACGCGACTGCAACAGGGTGGCGCGGGTGCGATCGGTTTCGAGTTGATACGCAACATCGCGTGCACGATTGATTTCAATCGTGAGGTGACGAACGCGGTACTGGCTACTCACGAGCGCAAAAGCGCTCAACCACACCAACAACCCCAAAATGACATTGACGCGCGTCATAACGCGTGCCCCTCATTGGCGGCCAGTTTCTCGGCGACGCGAAGACGTGCACTACGCGAGCGTGGGTTGCTGCGAACTTCCGCTTCCGATGGCGCGATATCGCGTCCGACGAGCCGAATTTTTGGCTGCGCAACGTTAACTTGCGGCAGATGACGCAAACGTGGGTCTTCCGGCGCGCGCCCCGCTTGCTCGCGCATCCACAATTTCACAATGCGATCTTCGAGTGAGTGAAACGTGATCACCGCGAGGCGACCACTCGGCGCAAGCAAAGGCAGCGCCGCGCTCAGCGCCATTCGGAGCTCCTCGAGTTCGCGATTGATGTGAATCCGAATAGCTTGGAAGGTTTTCGTGGCCGGATGCTGCCCAGTCCACCGCGCTGAGACGGCTTTTTCGACAACCTGCGCAAGCTGAAGGGTTCGCTCGATTGGTTGCCGCTCGCGCGCCTCAACAATCGCTGCTGCAATCCTCGAAGCAAACCGCTCTTCACCGTAGTCACGGATCACCTCCGTTAGATCGTTGTGTGAGGCTGTAGCAATCCAGTCGGCCGCCGTGGGCCCGCGCAACTGGTCCATGCGCATGTCAAGCGGCCCGTCGCGCATAAAGCTAAAGCCGCGCGACGCGTCGTCGAGTTGAGGTGACGAAACCCCGATGTCAAGCAAAATGCCATCGACTTGAGTAACACCAACCGACGCGAGCGCCGAGCCCATGTCGCCGAAATGCGCTGCGATGAAACCAAAGCGCTCATCTGTAATGCCACGCGCAGCGACGGCCGCGGCGGCGTCGCGGTCGATCGCGATGAGCCGCGCGCTGGCAGGCATTCGGCGGAGCAGTTCTCGGCTGTGACCGCCGCGACCGAACGTGCCGTCGACGAGTGTGCCGCCACGTTCAGGCGACAGCGCGTCGCAGGCCTCTCGTAACAGGACAGAGATATGGGTTTCCGGTGCGAGCATCCTGCGTCTCTCATGCCGGATTGCCGGGATACGTCACCGGCAGGCCATCGCGGTCGATGCGACGCGCAAGCTCTTTTTGTTCAAGCCAACCTG
>JAKPSO010000838.1 GCA_029571495.1 Pseudomonadota bacterium | reverse complement strand
GTGGCTTGAAAAGGGTTTAGAGAATCGTCTGCGCGCGCCGAAATTCGGGGCACACCAGTTGCGGCGTTTGCGGTCCACTGGCCACCGCCTTGACGCGACGCGATGTGGCTTGGATCAAAGCGTCGAAGGTGAGCGCGGTCGGACTTGTCGCACCTTTTTTCGAGCGTGTGCCGCGCGATGACCTCGCGACGTCGCGTCCGAGATTGAGCGATTCGCACAAGGCGTAAGTGAACGCGCCGTAGCTCACGGCGCCGTGTTGGTACTCGTACGCGGACTGATTCTCAGCGCAAGCTTCCAACAGAACCGGCATGTACGGGCCATGATGATCGTAATCTTTCCGGCGGTTGTCGTAGGCAGCGGTGTCATCGCCTCGCAGGGCCTGCCCGCGCCCGATGCGACGAAGTGTTCCGTCTTGGCCAATTCGCGCAGCAACCTTCGTTTCTGCGGCGACAGTGCTCTCCTTTTGCACCTCCACGCTTTGCATGGCTTCTTTCCGCGCGCGGCCTTTGCGAACTAACTGCTCACGCGGCAGCCACATTTGCTTTGCGCGATCCCAACGAAGCGCGCGATGACGAATGTCGTCCGGTATGGCGATGCTGCGCACGCCCGGCGCGCCGCCACCGACGGCACCTACGGCACGTTGCATGCCGCCGGCGTGACAGCAATCGAGCATGGAGACGAACTTTGCGCCGTACGGGAGTTGGCTGTAGAGACCAGCGAATTCGTCATCGAAAATCGCATTGCCTTGTTCCCAATTGAAATCGTACGGTACTAAGCACTCATCGATGTGATCGACCTCTGCATCACGTCCATAGGCTGGCACTTGCGCGCCGTGCCCCGAAAAATAAAAGAACACCGTGTCACCATCGCGCGTGTCGTTAAGCAGCCACGCGAGCCGTTCGCGTATCGCGGCCGCGGTCGCGCGCTCGTTGAGCACCACGCGAATCGCATCAGGTTCGACGCCCATTTCTTGTAGCGTTTGGCTGACGAGAAACACATCGTTCACCGGGCCTAGCAATTGATACTCCGGGTTGGCGTAGTCTGCGATGCCAACCAAGAGCGCGCGCAGGGCTGGGCGCGCGGGCGCCGGCTGCGGCGTGACATCCTTGTCGGCGGGCGACGCGATGGCGATGGCACGCGCCCGTCCCGCTCCGGTGACCAAGGGCCGCCACAGCTCCTCTCGGGCTTGCTCATGCGTGAGATAACAGTCGGCGTCGTGATTTGGCAGCGGCTGAAAGAACGGCGTCAACACTTCGTCAAATACGGGTGCACCTGGCGTCGATGCCACCGAGATTTCGCGTGTGAACACGAGATCGTTTTCGTTGAAAAGATTCCACCACCGCGCAAGCGCCACGGGCATTTCTACGCGACCGCCGATAACCTCGCACACGGCAGGATGCGCGATCTGCGAGCCGAACGTGACGAGCGAGCCGTTGAATGACCCCAACGCATCCGCAGTTCCGATGTTGCGCAACGTGTCGTAGGTGATGAGAGAACCGAGGCTGTGCGCGAGAATCACGTCGGGCGCGAAGGCCTTGATCTCGGCAGCGAGGTTGGCGCGCAACTGCGCGCGCAGATCGTGCAACGCGGTCCATTGTGCGACCATGCCGACGGTCCAACGCGTTTTGTCGAACAAGCCAAAAATGTCACGCTCACCAGTATGCAGGACCCAGCTCTTCAATAGTCTGGCGAGCGCCGTGAGGTACACGGGCGCCGAGGTGCTTGCCGCAGCGAACAGGTCGTCGTACGCGAACTGTCGAATATCCAGCGCGACGTTGGCATCCCACTCCCGCACACGCGTCGTGATCGAGGTTTGCCAGTCTTGGCGCCAGTTGGCGCGCTCTTCTTGATGACCGATACCGTGAACGCACAAAATTTTCATGGTGAACACTCCAGCATGTGCAAAAAAGGTGGTGAGCCACCACCGCCCGCGCCTGCGTTAATTCACCTACGCGAGGCTCGCCCAGCGTATGCGTTACGCGGTAACGCTGGTACTACTCAAGAACGTAGGACGCGGCGCAATTGCGACACCACTGAACAGGCCAAACTTCGCGACCGTTCAGCTTTCTTTATCGGCGGGTTGCTGGATAACCATCTTCCAGTGTTTATTCCAAATGTTGACTTTGGCAAAAAAGCGTCGTGAACAACCAGCCAGCAGCCGCTGCGCCTTTAAAGCTGTAAGCACGTTTCGAGCGGCGGCATTCACCCCCGCAAAAGCAAACGCCGCGTCGTCGAATAAACTTTCGCCATGCAACCTGCTCACACTTCCTCAGTCGCCGCCCTCCCCGCCTTGGAGCAACCCTACCTCGATCTACTGCAACAGGTCAGCACCTCGGGTGCGCACAAAGGCGACCGCACGGGCACCGGCACGCGCTCGGTGTTCGGCGCACAAATGCGCTTCGACCTCACGCGCGGCTTTCCGCTGCTGACGACAAAGAAGGTGCACTGGAAAAGCATCGCGTATGAACTCCTGTGGTTCCTGCGCGGCGACGGCAATGCGAAGTGGCTGCAAGAGCGCGGCGTGACGATTTGGAACGAATGGGCGAAGGCCGACGGCGACCTCGGCCCGGTGTACGGCGTGCAGTGGCGCTCTTGGCCTAAGCGTGAAGAAGACGGCGGAGGCACCATCGATCAAATCGCGCAAGCCGTCGAATTGATCAAGCGCGACCCGAATTCGCGGCGCATCATCGTGAGCGCGTGGAACGTCGCGGATTTGCCGAAGATGGCGCTCATGCCCTGTCATGCGTTCTTTCAGTTTTACGTTGCCTCTCCTACCGTTCGCCCTGAGCTTGTCGAAGGGTCTGCCGAACGGTCTGTTCCGCCACCCAAACCGCGCCTCTCCTGTCAGCTCTATCAACGCAGCGCCGACCTTTTCCT
>JAKPSO010000820.1 GCA_029571495.1 Pseudomonadota bacterium | reverse complement strand
GGGCACCAATCTTTGCGTTCTCACGCACTTGATCGGGACGCCATACATGCCGCGAATTGATAACGGCATTCTCGTGCTCGAAGACGTCGGAGAAGCGCCGTATCGCGTCGAGCGCATGTTCTGGCAACTCAAACACGCAGGCATCCTCGACCGCCAGCGCGCGATCATTCTCGGCGCGTTCACCGACTGCGGCGCGCCTGCAGGCATGCGCTACCCTTACAGCATGACCGAGGCCATCGAGACGCTGCGCGAGATCGCGCCGTGCCCTGTGTTGACCGGTTTTCCGTTCGGACACATCCCCGCGAAGGTCACGTTGCCCATCGGCGCATCGGCACAGCTTGAAATGAGTGGCACGAGCTACACGCTTTCGGTGAGCGATTACATTCGCTAGCGTTCGCTGTTGCATTGCTTGCGCTTGCTGTCCGCTCCCGGCGGAATCGCGTTGACGCGATCCTATCGAAATTACGAGCTTCGACACTGTGGCTCGTCACTGAGCAGCGTAGTATTCCCCGTCACACGCTCTGTTCACGGATGCCGCATCGGCGCCGCACAGAGCCTCGGAGTACCTAGATGCCGCGCATTCGCTTGCTACTAAAAATCGTTGCAACAGCAATGGCTGCAACCCTAGCCACTATTGCCTTAGCGCAACCGGCGGGCTACCCATCGAAACCTCTCACCTACGTCGTGCCTTATCCGGCCGGCGGCGCGGCCGACGTGTTTGCGCGTTCGCTCGCGGCCGAGCTTGGCAAGCGCATTGGACAAACTGTGATCGTAGAAAACCGAGCGGGCGCGAATGGCAACGTGGGCAGCGCGTACGTCGCGCGTACCGCACCCGCCGACGGCTACACGTTTCTCCTTGGTTCGCTTTCGACGCTCGCGATCAACCCGCATATCTATTCGAGCATGGGCTACGACCCGCTGAAAGATTTGCAGGCTGTGTCACTCACGCACCAGATGGCGAACGTGCTCGTGGTGAATCCTGCGACGCCGTTTAAAACCGTCGCCGACGTCATCGCCGCAGCGAAGGCAAAACCCGGCAGCCTGAGCTACGCGTCGGCGGGTAACGGCAACACCATGCACATCGCGGCTGAACAGTTCAAGGCACAAAGCGGGGTCGACATCGCGCACATCCCATACAAAGGCGGCCCGCCCGCATTGAACGACGTGCTCGGTGGTCAGGTGCCAATGATGTTCAACAACTTGCCCGCAATTGTCGAATTGGTGAACGCAGGAAAGCTTCGTGCGCTCGCGGTTGGTGACGCGCGCCGCGCCAAACAATTGCCGCAAGTGCCCACGATGGAAGAGGCGGGTCTGAAGGGCTACAGCTCTATCGTGTGGAACGGCGTGCTCGTGCGCGCCGGAACGCCACCGGAGATCGTGCAGTACCTGTCAAAACAAATCGCAGCCGCGCTCGAATCGCCCGCGCTCAAGAAGCCGCTCGAAGACCAAGGTTTCGAAGTGCTCTCGTCCACGCCAGAAAAATTCTCAGCGCTCATGAAGAGCGAATACGCGGCGATGCTGCCGGTGGTTAAGAGTTCTGGGGCGAAGTTGGATTGACGAAGTAGTGGTGTAGTAAGAACCGGTCGTAGGGTGGGCAACAAGTTGCCCACCCGACGGGCGATGCAACAACCGCGCGGTTATTGCGTCGTCGGGCGCCTAAATAGGTAGCTTCCGGTCCAAGCCTCAGACACCTCAACGCGCGCTTCGCATGAGTGTTCGTCCACTAGCCAAGATTGATTGTTGTCTTTGATGTAGGTGTAGTTGTCTGCACTTGACTCAAGGCCAAAATCTAAGAAAAACGTAGCCATCATGCACGATGCCCCCAGAGCACCGAACCCCTTGAGTATCTCTCGATTTGACAATTCATCGGCCCAATCGTCTTCGCTGTTGACAAGACACATGTTGGCTTTCTGATTTAGAAACGGCCAAAGGTCCGTCTCTGATTTCATCTCGTCATGTGCGCCCGGTGACCACACGAGGTTTGCGGACACGATGTTTACGCCATTTCGTCGCATGGTTTTAACGTCACAGACAATTTTCTTCACGTCGCTCGTGGGTGCGGAAAGTACCAAACAATAATCGTCGTGCTTCCGTTGCAAATTGCACGCCAGAATCCACAAACCAAGCGCTGTGGCTGATTGGCGGTCGAGCACGATGCGAATGTTGTCTATGGTGCCATTCCCACGATAGAACTGACGCGTGAAGACAGAAATGTCGTTGCATGTGACAGTCTGGGGCACGTTTGGCAGGTTTTGGCCTGTGAATTCAACATCATTGTCGGCACCCTGAGCCGCGCGAGAGTTCGGTAACGCGTCAACAACGGCTTTGAATAGGTCGATCAGGATCATAGCTTTTTGTTTTCCTTGCATTTGTCTGCCCTAGCGCGAGCGGCACACATTTCCTACCTCCCCGCCAACCCCACCAACGCATCCCCGGTCGCGCGCACGATGCGCCATTCCGGCATGACGGTGGCGCCCATGGCTTCGTAGAACTTGATCGACGGCGTATTCCAGTCGAGCACGCTCCATTCGAAGCGGCCGCAGTTTCGTTCCACTGCGATCTGCGCGAGGCGAACTAAGAGCGCTTTGCCGTAGCCCTTGCCGCGGCATTCGGGTTTGACGTACAGATCTTCCAGATACAGGCCTTTGCGGCCTAGGAAGGTCGAGAAGTTGTGAAAGTACAGGGCGAAGCCGATAGCCACATCGTTCTCTTTCGCGACGATGGCTTCGATGACTGCGCCGGTGTCGAAGAGCTCGCGCTCGAAGTCAGCGGGCGTGCTGATCATCAGGTGTTCAAGTTTTTCGTACACGGCGAGCTCGCGCACGAGCGCGTGAATCGCGGGCGCGTCGGTGCGCGTGGCAGGGAGGATGGTGAAGGTGGTCATTTGAAGATTATCGCCGTAGGCACGCCGGTCGCAAAACCAAATTCGACCCGCATGCGTATGGCTCAGCGTCTGCAAACTTTCTTCACCAGGAGTGCTTATGAAACTGATCGTTCAATCCCCCGTATCGCGTCGCAGCTTTCTCGCGACCTCAACCATGCTTTCCGCTGGCACCGTTGCGCTACTCGCGGGCAACACCGCGCTGGCGCAAGGCATGGCGGCCAATCCGAGCGCCGATGTCGGCATTCTCAACGTCGCTTTGGGCCTTGAACACGAGGCAATCAACGCGTATCAGTTGGGCGCAGGCAGTGGTCTGCTGCAAAAGCCCGTGCTCGATATCGCGGTGTCGTTTCAGTCGCATCACAAGCAGCATCGTGATGCGTTGATCGCGACGATTCAGAAGCTGGGCGGTCGCCCGGTGGAAGAAAAGAAGCTCGATGAGTACGCGAAAGCGCTCAATGCTGCGGCGCTGAAAAACCAAGGCGACGTGCTCGATCTCGCAGCGCGTTTGGAGCTGGGTGCCACCAACGCCTACATCGGCGTGATCCCGTCGTTCAAAGACTCCGCGCTCGCGAAAGTGGCAGTGCGTCTGGCTGCCGACGAGGCGATGCATTGGACGATTTTGACCAATGCCCTCGGCCGGCCGTTGCCTGCGAGTGCGCTCTCGTTCGGCGCGTAATCGCTTTGCGTTGATCGCGTTTCTCCCCTTGACGGCTGTTCCTCCCAGCCGTCTTTTTTCGCCCATTTTTTTTGTAGCTGCGAGGTCTTCCTATGCCACCCGTTCGCCGAATGTTCGCAATGCTGCTCGTAGTCGGCACGCCGCTCACGACGGTGCACGCCGACCCACAACGCGGCAAGACGTTGTATGAGAGCCGCTGCATCGGCTGCCACAGCATTGACGCCAATCGCGTCGGTCCGGCGCATCGCGGCGTGGTCGGGCGCAAGGTGGCAAGCGTCGCAGATTTCGAGTATTCGCCCGCGCTCAAAAGCTCTGCGTTGGTGTGGAACGCGGCGCTCTTGCAACGATGGCTGACGAATCCCGAAGCGCTGATACCGGGGCAACGCATGGGCTACTCCGTGAGCGACGCCGTTGATCGCGTCGATATCGTTGATTATTTGCAAACGCAGAAATAGCGCTGCGCTGCGCGAGTGCTCTGCCTCGGTCAAGGAGCGCTCGCACCTCCGACCGCGCGTGTCGGTACTTGCGGGAGCGACTTGAATCGATGTCGCGTTTACGCTGACATGGATGGTCGATTCTTAACAGCTCCGACCAGAAACGACCGTCGCACGGTCGTTGCAGCGCGTTTTATGCCTGCAGTCGAGATGCCACGAAACGTGGGTGAAATCCTTTCCCACTGGTCGATAGGCCTAAAAAGCTGTTGCTTTGCGAGCCAGGCTTACGATCATCGTCTGAGTTCCGTCGCGGAAGCTCGCAAGAGGCCACTATCGCAGTATCGAGCGCAAGGTTTCCTTGAACGCCGTGTCGCGCCAATGCGGTTCTTTGCCGCGCACGAAGAGGGTGGCGCCGCGCTCGGAGCGGATCGGTTGGTGGATCAACCCGCGCGGCGCGAGATGGTAGCTGCCGGGGCCGACGAGTTCGTCGCCTATGGTCACTTCGCCTTCGAGCACTACACATTCTTCGTCGATGGCGTGTTTGTGCGGCACCAAGAACGCACCCGGTTCGAGCTTAAGCAGATAGCTCATGCTGCCACCGTCGGGTTCGCGGCGCAGCACTTTCATTTTGATGCGCGGACTGAAGCGTTCCCACTCGCCGTCGGTCGGTCGCACAGTGTTCGTGACCGTGCCGCGCTCGGATTCGGCAACGCGTGCAAGTAGGCGCGACTTCATGAAGCGCTCGGCCATGGGATCGAGCGGCGCTTGGCGCACGGCCTCCGCGAACGGTGCTTCAAGGTCGGTCGGGAAAGCGGTGTCGAGGTCGCGGGCGTTCATAGATTCGTTGGTGTTGTGCGGGCTCATCGTTGCGACTCCAGTGCGGTGCGCAGCTCGCCGAACGCGCGATGAAGCAGGGTTTTGACCGAACCGAGCGGCATCTGCCAATGCTCTGCGATCTCTTGGTGAGTAAGGCCGCGAAAGAAAGCGAGGCTCACGGCTTGCCGCTCCTTTGCGGGAAGTAAAAGTAGCGCAGCATGTACCGCGCTGTTGGTTTCGAACTGACCGATCAATTGTTCAGGTTCGGCCATGAGGCTCGCCTCCTGCGAGCGAAATTCGTCAGGGTCTTCAACACAGTCGGCCACATCCGCGCGACGCAGCGCATCGAGCGCACGCGAGCGGCAAATGGTCAACAGCCACGTAATGACCTTACCGCGCGAAGCATCGAAACGATTCGCTTCGCGCCACGCCTGAAATAGCGTGTCATCGGTCACTTCCTCCGCAAGGCCCGCGTCACGCACAATTCTGAGTGCGAACGCGTACACGCGCTTCGCCGTCATGTCGAACATTTCGCTCAACGCGGCCTGATCTTTTTGCGCCATGCGTGCGACGAGCGACGCGAGTACACGATCTCGCTCAACGAGTGCATCTGATGCTGCGGAGGGCAGGATCAGGTCCACGAGCGGAGACTTTGCAGCAGAAGAAACAAGACCAGCAGAATTCACCATCCGTGGAAGATAGTGCGTAACCGACGCTGTGGCAAGGGCATGCATGACGGACTTCGAAAAGACTCAGCAATACATACGCGAACGCCGCAGATTTGGTTTTCGCTGTGCACGTCGGCGGGCGCACCGAGGCTGGCACCATATTCGACGCGGCAAGGTGACATGCCGACCGCTCACGCTTACTTGCTGTAACTAGCGCGCTAGTTTTACATCCGCAACGCGCGCGCCGCTTAAGCCAACGAGTTCCATCGGATCGACTTCGAACATCGCGTGTGGCGTACCGCCAGCGGGGAATACGGTGGCGAACTTCAGCAGGTCTTCGTCGAGCAAAATCGTGCCGGGATTTGCGTGTGCAATCGGAGGCACACCGCCGATGGCGAAGCCCGTTTGTTCGCGCACAAAGTTGGCATCGGCTTTGGCGAGTTTTTCGCCGATGAGCGCGGAGACTTTCTTTTCGTCGACGCGATTGGCACCGCTCGTGATCACCAGCACCGAGGTGCCTGTCGTCGCGTTCTTGAAGATGATGCTCTTGGCGATTTGCGCGATGTCGCAGCGCAGCAGTTCGGCGGCCTCTGCCGCTGTACGGCCAGGGTTTTCGTGTTCGGTGACCATTGCGCCGCTACCGGCGGCGGCGAGCGCGTTTTGCACCTTTTGTGCGGACGGGGACAGCGCTGACATCGTAAAAACTACGCCGTGGCGGCGGCGCTATGCACGGTCTCGGCTGCGGCGATAGGCGCGAGGGCAACGACTTCTGATTCGACTGCGATAGCGCTAGGCACAGGCGCTGGCACAAGCGCAGGTGTCGCGCGCTGCGGACGCACCGGCGCGCGGAGTAGGGCGCACACTTCGTTCATCACGCGACGACCGTTGACCATGTGGCGAGCGCCGCGTGCGCCGCGAGCGTTGGGTGCCACGGGTTGATCGGGATTGAGGTCGAAATGAGATTTGTCGCGCGGGCTGCGGTCGTTCAACGGACGCGGCTCAGTGGGCGCGCGGCGCACTTCGCCACCTTCGCGTTGCTCACGACGCGGGCCGTAGCGCTCGCCGTAACGCGACAGATCGGGCATCGGTTGTTCGTCGAGCTTGCGCTTGATGAGTTTCTCG
>JAKPSO010000783.1 GCA_029571495.1 Pseudomonadota bacterium | reverse complement strand
CCGAGGCGCTCTTTATGGACTATGGTCCGTTGTCGTGCACGCTGCTTTTTTGTGCGAGCTTGCCGGAGTGTTATTACCTGCCGGACCTCGCGGAGGTTCTGCACATTACGGGACAGCTCGAAGACAACACGGACTACCGCGTGCGTTTGACGGCGGCGATGGTATTTCCGGTAATGATGAAAGGGGGGCTGACCACGCCCGACGGCGGCGGCATCGCGCAGGTGCTTAAAGTGCGCTTGATCCACGCGATGATTCGTAATCTGATCCTGCGTGGCAATCCTTCATCCGTGACTGACCTGGTCGCCGCATTGCCAGCGGGGCCGGACACAACGAGTGACGACGGCGGCAATGAGCGCGGCGCATACGAAGCGTTGTTGAAGCATGGATGGGACCCAGCAGAGCAGGGGCAACCGTGCAGCCAGTTGCAACAGGGCTACACGCTCTTAACGTTTAGCTACGTTTACTTGCACGGAATGCGCAAGCTGCGCGTGCCACTCGCCGCGAGCGATGAGGAAGCCGTGTTGCACGCGTGGAATGTGTCGGCGCATTCGCTAGGGATTCGGCGCGAACTGATGGTTGATACGATGGATGAGGCGCGCGCGCTCTTCGAGCGTATTCAGACGCGCTTCGAACAGCCGAGACCGGGGGCCGTTGACGCGCGCCCCGCCTTGGGCGGTGCGCTGATGGATACGTTGGCGAAAACCATTGAGGTTCCGGTGATTCGGTACTTCCCGGTGCCGATGGCGCGATTGTTGTGCGGGAAGAAAACGGCACGCGCGGTCGGTATCACCGGACGGTCGACGTTCATTGCGAACGTATTCTTTTGGGTCACGTTAGTTTTAGCGTGGATCATCGACGCCGTGGTCCGCATCTTCCTTCCGCAGTTTTCCATCACGCGTATGATCACCCGCGTTGTGGGCTATCACTTCTTGAGCAAGTTCTTGATGGACCAGACGCGACCGCTACGACTCCCAGGGACGTTAAACAAAGACATGCAAAAGACCATTTTGGCGTGGAGCGACGACGCGAAAGAGCCGGCTTGGCTCAACCGCATCGAAGACCGACTCACGACGCGCGGGACGTGGGGAGCCGGTCGACCGTGATGGCGAAGACCGGCCTCTCAGCCTCGCAAAACGCCGCGCGCGCGGCGTGGGCGCGGCTCGGGCCGGTCGTGGGGTGTGTGCTCGCGATGTCGGCGCTATGCGTCGCCGTGCCGGTCGCGGCGCAGACGGCGCAGCCTGTTGTGGCCGCGCGGGTCGTCGCGAAGGAGTCGTCCTTGCCGCTGTGGTCCGCCGTGCGAGTGCTGCGCGAGGTGGACGGTCGCAAGACGATTGATGACGTGCTGCGCACACCAGAGGCGTTTGTCGCACCGACCGGCGCCCACGCGACGCTTGGAACGGCGTCCGGGGTGACGTGGTTGCGCATTCCGCTCTCAGTCGCGCCGGATGCGGTGGGTGAGTGGGTTTTTGACGTGGACTATCCCCCGTTGCAACAACTCGATATCTACGCCGTGCGCGACGGCACCGTCGCGCAGCGCTGGCAGTTGGGCAGCTTGCGGTCGTTTGCGGAGCGGCCGTTGCGTAGTCGCAACCACGCGGTGCCGTTGACCTTGCAGTCGGGCGACGGCCAAGTGTTGTATGTGCGCGCGGCGAGCGACGGGGCTCTGGTGTTGCCCGTGCGGCTGAGTCGGCCCGCCGCGTTTCATGCGGCGGCGCTCTTCGAGCAGATGGTGCAGGGTGTGCTGATCGGCGTGGCGCTGATGCTCTTCGCGTACAGCCTGATCCAAGGCTTCTTGCTGCGTGAGCGCGAGTATTTTTCGTATGCAGTGCTGGTGATCGGGAGCGCGATGTTCTCGATGCTTCAGTTCGGCACGGGAACGCAGTTTTTGTGGACTGATCTTTTTTGGTTTCAGCGACACGCGCCCGGAATCACGTCGCTGGTTGCGACGCTGGGCTCGTTTTTGTTTTTCTATCAAGTGCTGGTCGATAACGCCACGCCGCGCTGGTTTCGTAGGGTGATGCCGGCCGGTGCTTGGCTGTGCGGCGCGCTGTTGGCGGTGTATTGCTTTGATGCGTTTGATAACCGCACGTTGACGGCGATCATTGCGGTGCTTGGGTTGGTGCCGGCGGGTCTTGCGCTGCCGATCGCGATAAGACGCGCGTGGCGCCGTGACGAGGTGGGCATCGCGCTCGTCTTGGCGTGGGTGGTGTACACGATGGGCACGTTCATCATTACTGGCGTGATTCGCGGTCAGGTCGGCGTGAGTTTCTGGACGCTTCACTCGTTCCAGATCGGCGCGACGCTGGACATGCTGATGTTTATGTATGTGCTTGGGCATCGCACGCGTTCGATTCGACAGGCTGCGCAGCGCGAGACGTACGAAAAAGAAATTTTGTTGTCGCTCGCCTACAGCGATCCGCTCACGGGATTGACGAATCGTCGCGGCCTGCAGGACGCGTTGGTCGACGCCATGAAAGCGGCGCGGCCCAATGCGTTGGTCGGTCTCTTCGTGTTGGACCTTGATCGCTTCAAGCCGGTGAACGATCGCTACGGCCATGATGTTGGCGACGATTTGCTGCGCGTCGAGGCGAAACGGCTGCGCGCCGCTGTGCGCGAAGGTGACACTGTGGCGCGCACGGGCGGTGACGAGTTTGTCGTCGTAGTGACGGGGCTACGCTCCGAAGCTGAGGCCGATCAAATCGCCAACACACTGGTCACCGAACTCTCAAAACCGGTGTCGCTGCAAACTGTCAGCGATGGGCCGCTGAGCGTCGGCGTGACGGTGGGCTACGCGCTCGCGCCGCTGCAGGCGTCCGATCCGCACGGGCTCATGCTCAGCGCCGACCGCGCGATGTACGAGGGCAAACAAGGCGGGCGCAACCGCGCAGTGAAAGCGGTTGAGTTGGCGTAGCGACGGTTCAGCTTTTCGGCTCTTTCGACCGCTAGACGGTCGTTTGCGGTTATTTTGTTAAGTAGTCGACTATTGCAAAAATATCGATGAAACGACCGTCCAACAGTCGGTAGCGCTACAAAGTTATACCGTGTTTCCATCGATTCGCAGTAGTGAGAGGGAAAACGCGGCCAAGCCGTGGCGCAGTTCGTTTAAGGTGTAGGCGACGACTTGGCGTCGCTCGGTGCCACAGGAAAGCGCGGGCGAGTCCGCGCCTACCGAAGTCTGGAGGAATCTTGACCGCGAACAGCGATCAGTTGATTGATGAGCGAATAGCTTCAATTCTCGAGCGTAGTAAAACGCCGTATGGCACTTAGCACCGAAGAGCTCACCGAACTCGCGCGCGTTGCGGACGCATGGCCGGCCGCGAGCGAGGCTGAGCGTGCAGCGATGCGGACTGACGCCGCCGCGCGGGGTGACGTTTTTCTGCGCGCGTTTGATGTGATGGCGCAGCAGCTGGTCGCGGAAAACACGGCGATGGTTGCGCCCACGCAGGCGGACGACGCACGCGAGGCGGCGCTGGCGAATACACCGCTCCATGCCAATGCGCCCACGGCAGCGGACGTCGCTGACCATGACGGTCACCACGCTCACCACGCCGGGCAGCGCATCGGCCCCTATCGGCTGATTCGCGAGATTGGGCGTGGCGGCATGGGCGTGGTCTGGTTGGCCGAGCGCGCGGACGGCCAGCATTCGCGCCAAGTTGCGCTCAAGATGCCGCTGGTCGAGCAATTGACGTGGGTGCTTGCCGCAAGATTTGCGCGCGAGCGAAATATTCTCGCGAGCCTAGAGCACCCTGGTATCGCGCGGCTCTACGACGCCGGTGTGGATGCCGAAACGCAGCCCTACATCGCGCTCGAATATGTCGTCGGTCTGCCGATCACCGCGTATGTGCGCGAGCAGCGATTGCGACCCGAGGCGACGGTGGCGTTGTTCATTCGCGTGATCGAAGCAGTGGCGCATGCCCACGCGCAACTTGTCATTCACCGCGACATCAAGCCAGCCAACATTTTGGTCGACGCCAAGGGCGACGCTCATCTGCTCGATTTCGGCATCGCCAAACTGCTCGATGACGACAGCAGCGATACGGCAGACGCGACGCAGCTGACGCGGCTCGCTGGGCGGGCGCTCACGCTGGACTACGCCTCGCCTGAGCAAGTGAACGGCACCACGCTCGGCACCGCGAGCGACATTTACTCGCTCGGCGTGGTGCTCTACGAACTCTTGACCGGGAGCGCTCCGTATCAACCGAAGGGCGCGTCACGCCGCGACCTTGAGTCGGCGATTCTGGAGCAGGAACCGGCACTTCCAAGCGACAAATTACTCTCCACATCGAGCAGCACCGGCAACACCGAATCAAGCCGCACGGCGCGTCGTTTGCGCGGGGATCTCGACACCATCGTGCTGAAAGCCTTGCGCAAGGAGCCGCGCCACCGTTACGCCACGGCGCAGGCGTTCGCCGAAGATTTGCGGCGCTACCTGAACTTTGAGCCGATCACGGCCAAGCCCGACAGCGGATGGTATCGCGTCAAGAAGTTTGTGCGCAGGAATCGCGTGGCGGTGGCGACCGCAGCCTTGGTGACGGCTCTTGTCGCGGCGGGGGTCGCTAGCACCGCATGGCAAGGCGCGCGCGCTGAGCGTGAAGCCGCGCGCGCTTCAGCCGAGGCTGTGCAGAAGAACATTGAAGCTCAGCGCGCAAACGCAGCAGCGGCGGAGGCAGCTAGGCAGGCTGGTATCGCTCGCGGCGAGAGTGCTCGAGCGGACATTGAAGCCCGCCGCGCGCTGGAGCAGCGTGACCGGGCGGACGCAGAAGCTCGGTCGGCGAGGCAAGCAACGCTTCGGGCCACTATGCAAGCGCGCGCTGCCAGCGACGCCGAACAAAAGGCGCGCGTTGCCTTGCGAGCTGCGGAGGAGTCGCGGACCGAGGCGGAGCTTGCGGAGCAGCGTTCGGCGGCATCAGCGGGACTGATGCGACGTGCGCTGGCGGCGGCCACCGGCCCGACCACATCCAAGGAAATTCTGCTCAGCGCAGTCAAGATCGCCGATACAAAGTATGAGTCTGATCCAGCGACCCGCGCCCAGCTTCAATTCGAACTGGCCTCGCTGCTCATTCCCCGTGGTGAACGAGCGACGGCCACTCGGTTGCTCGAATCCGCCATTAAGGCGGCCAATCAGGCCGGTCGAACCGATTTGGCCGCAGCGGCTCGGTGCTTTCGTTCCAGCGTTTCCGCGCGCGAGGGAGACCGCAAGGCGGCGATTGCCGAACTCGACGAGGTGATTGATGCCCTTGAAAGGCGAGGATTCACGATGGATGGCACGCTGGCTGAGTGTTTGCGTAGCCGAGCGTTTGTGCGACGCGACATCGGTGCGCCAGTTGACGCTATTGAAAGTGACGCGCGTAAGGCGCTGTCGCATATCGGCACCCGTCCGCAAGACATTATTCCCCGCGCTCACCTGTTTTCGGCGTTGGCGCACGTCGCTTCTGCCAGAGGTGGCTACGAAGAGGCCATCAACGGGTATCGTCAGTCGCTTTCGATGCTAGAGGCGGCCGGAGACAGTGACCTGCAAATAGCCAGCACGATCCGCGTGAGTTTGAGCGTCGCGTACTCAGATGCCGGACGGCCAGCGGACGCCTTCGTCGGCGCCCAAGAGCCATTCGACCGTGCGGTTGCCAACCAGGTCTCGTATGGGACCGCGCCCGTCATCAACTACGCCGCGCTGCTGAGTCGTCTTGGACGTTTGGATGCTGCCAAGTCCATCTTCGATAAGGCTGTCGCGGATGCTAGGTCGAGCGGCTCCAAGCCACCGCTTGCGTATGCGTTGGCGGGCGCAGCAAGGACGGCGTGTTCGGGTGGGGACGCACAACGTTGCCTGACGCTTGCGACGGAAGCTCAAGCAATCTTCGCCAGCATTTTGAATCCCCAACACGCCACACACGCCAGCGTGGCTACCACCCTCGGGTGGGCGCACTTGCAGCTTGGCAGCTATGCAGAGGCATCGCGATACCTGTCCGACGCAGTGCGTCGCTTTCGCGTGTCAGAGGATGCAACAGTCCGAATGGTGCAGCCGCTCGTCTTGTTGGCGGAAACGCGGACGGCGCAGGGCGATCTGGTTGCGGCTAGGGTGACCGCGAACGAAGCGTTATCCATCGCGAAGCGCGCTTTGGGCGGCTTAGGGCATACCGAGTGGATGGGCCTGTCGCTTTTGTCGCTGGCGAAGCTCGAGCGCGCTTCCGGTGATTTGCCGCAAGCCCGGGCGGTAGCCCTGCAAGCGGCAGAGCACATGCGCGCGAGCAGCGGTGAATCGTCGATAGCCCATCGCGCAGCAGCGCAGCTGGCGAAGTAGAAATGCGCGCGCGGCTGGCACTGGCAACGGGACGTCAACGCTCACGCATCAGCGTCGATTTGCCGAACAAACTCTCGATCAAATCCACCGCGAGTTCTGCGGTGCGGTTCTTCACGTCGAGCGCGGGGTTGAGCTCCATGACGTCGAGCGAGGCGAGTGCGCCAGTGTCAGCGATCATTTCCATGCAGAGCTGCGCTTCACGGTAGCTCGGACCGCCGCGCACGGTGGTGCCGACGCCGGGGGCGATGTCGGGGTCAAGAAAATCAACGTCGAAGCTCACGTGCAAATGCGTGTCTTCATTGACGCCGTGCAACGCTTGTTGCATCACGGTGCGCATGCCGAGCTCGTCAATCGAGCGCATGTCGAACACTTCGAGGCCTTGCTGATTGACGAAGGCTTTTTCGGCTTCGTCGACGCTGCGAATGCCGATCTGCACAATCTCGTCGCGCTTCAACGCGTGCGCAGGGTCGGCGAGATTGACCAAAGCGCGCGCACCGAAGCCAAAGAGCGTCGCCACCGGCATGCCGTGAACGTTGCCCGAT
>JAKPSO010000780.1 GCA_029571495.1 Pseudomonadota bacterium | reverse complement strand
GCATCGTCGAAGCGGATCATGTCGATGCCTTTGAGCGAGCGTTTGCCTTCGCCCGCGCCAACATCCGCGCTGAACTCGAGCACGACTGATTGCGCGTCGTCACTCACAAATTCGCGGTGGTAAGCGAAGTTCGAAAATACTTTTTCAGCGGTCTGAAGAATCAGTGCCACGGTCGGCGCGCCGAGGTACGGCTTGTTCGCAACGGGTGAGCGAAACACAGCGTCCTCGGCGAGGAGCTTGGGCAACGCGCCGGTGTCGCGCGAGCGAATCATGTCGTGCCACGCGGCCAGCGTGGCACGAGCAGCCTCCGAGCGAAGCGTTGTGCTCATCTGCGGCGCTTACGCTGCGGCTTTGATGAGTCCTTCGGCCGTCAACGCAGCGATCACAGCCGGGCGCGCCGACATGCGCGCCATGAACGCCTGCACGTTCGGCAGACCAGATAGGTCGACGCCGACGTGTTTCGCCCAAGTGCTGACGGTGAAGAGATACGCGTCGGCCACGCTAAACGTGTCGCCCATCGTGTACTGCTTGCCTGCGAGTTGGCTTTCGACGTACGCGTAGCGCTTTGCGAGGTTTTCGCGCGCGATCGTTTTGTATTCGTCCGGCGTCTTCGGATTGAACAGCGGCGAATACCCTTTGTGCAATTCGCTGGTGATGAAGTTCAGCCACTCTTGCAAGCGGGCGCGCGCAAACGTGCCGTTGGCTGGCGCGAGGTTTTTAGCCGGGACTTGATCGGCTATGTATTGCACGATGGCCGGGCCTTCGCTGAGACGCTCGCCGTTGTCCAGCTCAAGTAGCGGAACAGAGCCCTTCGGGTTGATCGTGTAGTAGTCCGTACCATCGTCAAGCGCATGCGTCTTCGTGCTTGCACGCACGAGATCGAAGGGGAGACCCGCTTCGCGCAGGACGATATGGGGCGAGAGGCTGCAGGCGCCGTTGCTGTAGTAGAGCTTCAAACTATTTCTCCGAAAAAAGAGGCGTGCGCGAAATGCGTAGCGCCGAGCAAAGCCCGGCGCGCTGCCGATCAGTAGCATTTTGCGCCACTTTTCGGGAGTTCAAGCGGGGCTAGTTTCGGATTAGGCGGTCGTAGCCATCGACGGTTTTTGTTCGATCAAATACTGCACGGCTTCAGCGGGTTTCTTCGGCGTGCCGTCGTTGCGCCACGCGTCGTACTTGGCGCGGGCTTGGGCGCCGTAGCGTTTGTAGATGAACGTGCCAATGGCCGCGAGCACGGCAATGGCGAGTATGAGCTTGAGCGCACGCGCCCATGCAACGAGCACATGGATGCCCATGCCGAACGCGACCCATTTCACCCACCAGTTACCCGGCGACACCATCCAGTTGATGAAGAAGCAAAGGCCAACGACGAAGAGGAAGCTCAGCGGTGCGGTGATGGCGCGCGTCGCGATGGAAAATGGTTTGGTGGCGTAGCGAAGTGGATTCATGATTTCGGTCCCCCGAGGAGCACTGCGACATCGCAGTGAGACGAATTCTGCCGAGGCCTTCGCAAAGCGAAAGTGTCTTGCGATGAATTGCACGGCCGCGTCGCCAACTGCATATTTGCTTCGCCAACCGCGCCAGCGCGCGGCGTGACGTACAGTACATTCGCGCTCATGGAACTCGAAACCCAATACTTCGACACCGCTCCGGGCATTCGATTGCACGCGAAAGTCTGTGGCCCGCGCGGTGCGCCGACGCTCCTGTTCGTTCATGGTTTTCCGGAGTTTTGGTTTACGTGGCGGCGCCAGCTTGAAGCGCTGTCGGCGGACTTTCGCTGCGTAGCCATCGATATGCGCGGCTTCAATTTGTCGACGCAGCCGCTGGACGTGCCTTCGTACAAAGCAGCGCTTCTCATCAACGATTTGCGCGCGGTGATCGACGCGCTGGGTGCGCCCGTGAAAGCGGTCGTTGCGCACGATTGGGGCGGCGCGGTGGCGTGGGGCTTGGCGGCGCAATTTCCGGAAACCATGCGGCGCTTTGTGGTGATCAACTCGCCGCACGCGGTCACGTTTGCCAATGCGCTCGCGACGAACCGCGCGCAGCAAGACGCGAGTCAGTACATGAACTGGTTGCGCCGTCCCGGTGCCGAGACTGCGCTGGCGGAAAACGATTTCAAGCGCCTTTTCGACATGCTTGATCCAATGACCGAGGCCGAGCGCGCCGAGTACCGCGCGTGTTGGCAGCGCGGCCTGACGGGTGGCTGCAACCTGTATCGCGTCTCGCCGATGCAGC
>JAKPSO010000779.1 GCA_029571495.1 Pseudomonadota bacterium | reverse complement strand
CTTTCATGAGACCAACGAATTCATCGATGTTCGGAAGCGCACCCGGCACGTTCACAGCTGTCGGATTGCCTGCCACGATCACCAGGGGGATCGCAAACACCGTCGTCGGCAGGCCGGCGTCACCCCGCGAACGTCCAGCCTCCACGTGAGCAAGCGCCAACACCCGCGTAATGTGGCGCTGCACGGCTAGCGACGGCGAGCGCGCCAGCGCATCGGCAACAACCGACACGTCATCCGTCACCAAATACTGCGCCAACAGCTCACGTAATTCGTTGTCACGTTTTTCTTGAATGACGCCCAATTCGGCCGCGAGCGACGCCAACGCCAAGTCGATCAAAACGTTCGGCGGCGAACTCTCATACATCGGAAACGCGCGCGGATCAGGAAGGTGAAATTGCTGTGGTTGCATCCGGCAATTGTAGGAGCCGTGCCCAGATTCGTTGCGCAAATGCCGCAATGCAGCATTTGCTTGACCCTCGTCAAAACAAGGCTATGTAGTCGTTCGTAGCATTTGTCCTGTCACTTCAGCGAACACCTTGATAGGTGTCCGCCGTAGGGGGTGCGTTGGTCATCCTCGCTGAAGTTGCGCACTTCAAAGAAGGAAACGATATGAAAGCCCTTAGCCTCGCCGTAGCCGCCGTTCTAGGCGTCGCCGCCCTGCCTGCTGCAGCGCAGGATCTGTCCAACGTGATGGTCCGTGTTCGCGGCGTCAATCTGGACTTCGCTAACAAATCCGACGCAATCCCGAGCGTTGCTCCTGCTGACGCGATCACCGTCAATGACAAGACCATCCCGGAAGTCGACTTCACGTACTTCATCTCGCCGAACCTCTCGGCTGAACTGATCCTGACATACCCACAAAAGCAAACGGTCAGCATTGGCGGAACCGCCATCGGCACGTTTAAGCACTTGCCACCAGTATTGGCTCTCCAATATCGCCCAATGCCTGGTGCTGCCGTACAGCCCTACATCGGCGTCGGTGCTAACTTGACCTACACGATGAACGTCAACATGTCGGCGCTCGGCAAGCGCGTGACGCTTGATGCATACAGCGTCGGCCCAGCACTCCAAGTCGGCCTCGACATTCCGATCGACAAGAAATGGTCGCTCAACGTTGACGTCAAGAAAATTTGGATCAAGTCCGACGTCTACCTTGACGGCGCAAAGATCAGCCACGTGAAACTTGACCCTGTCGCTGTCGCACTGGGCGTCGGCTACAAGTTCTAGTCGCTGCGTTCAAAGGGGCTGCTCCAAGCCCCACCGCGCCGCCTGCGTCACTCCAACTCTCCTGACGCGGCGCGCGCAAATCCGTCGCATCGCGCGTGACGACTCTCCCCCGGGCGTCACGCCTGTTTCGGCGCGAAGCATGAGATTAGGCAAAGTTAGGATTCGCTGCCGCAACGGCGATCGCCACACAAAGAACCTAGTCCTTGCCCTCAAAGCTCTCCGTGAACACGGCGAGCTTTTTTATTACCTGCTCTAGCGATGCTTTGAGCGCGCCGTAATTGCCATTGCGCTCGCGTGTGTCCTCGTTCATGTAGAGCTTGCGGTTGATTTCGATCTGAATGCTGTGGCGGTGTTCGCGCGGCCTGCCGAAGCGCTTAACAAGCTCCACGCCTTTGTACGGATCGTTCACCGCGACGCTGAGGCCTTCGGCGCGAAAGGCAGCGGCGAGAAGTTGCGTTACCTCAGGCGCGCAGGTGCTGCCGTCCCGATCGCCCAGCACGATATCCGGAAATGGTGTGCCAACTTTCACCCATGACAACGCACCAGCAACCGCTGGCATCGAGTGGCAGTTGATATGCGCAACGATGCCGTGATTCGCGTGCGTGGCATTGATTGCCGACGTAACCGCCTGCCAATACGGGCCGTGACATGAACTGATGCGCCGCTCCACCTCAGCCACGCTTAACTTTCGCGCGTAGATGGGCGACTTGTCGTCAAGCACTCTCCACACAAGCCCAATACCCGCGGCAGTCTTTGGCGAATGGTCCACGGCATGCGGCCAGCGGCCATCGATCAGCGTCGTGTCAATGTCTTCTACGCGCCGGTTTGGGTCGAGGTAGCTGCGCGGAAATTCCGCACACACCAAGGTCGCGCCCAACACAGGTGCGAAGCTGTAGAGGTCATCCACATCGGTGTCTTCGGCTCGGCGCAAACGCGTGAAATCACATGCGTAGCCGAAGTCGGCCGGATATTGTTGGCCACTGTGCGGCGAATCCAACACGATTGCGCTCGGAGGCACGCCCGACGGTGGATTGACA
>JAKPSO010000769.1 GCA_029571495.1 Pseudomonadota bacterium | reverse complement strand
AGCAAGTACCGCAGCCGCGCGATCTACGGCGTACTCTTTGCCGAAGCCGCCGAAATCTAATTCCATGCCCGGCCGTGTGAGGCGAACGCGTTCACCGTCAAATTCAACGTGCTGCCAACCAACGAGGGGTAGCAACGCGTTAATCGCAGACTGCGCGGGCAGTCGCTGCGCCCGAAAGTCCCAAACGCGACGCAACACACCGGACGTGCAGTCGAACAAGCCGCCACTGGACTCAAAAAGCTGTGCCGCGAAGGCAACGAGCTGTCGCGTTTCGTCATCGATCAGAACAGGTTCGCTCGTGCCCGCGGCAGCATTGATCAGTGAGACTACGCTGTCTGGCCGGTACCGCGAGTACTTTTGCTCGATACGGCGAACCTCCGCAATCGCGCCTGCGACGGCCGCGCGTGCCGAGTCTGCAGCCATCCCCGACACGCGAATTTCGCACGGGCTCGCCATCGCCGTGAACGGCACCACGACGTCGCGACCGGTTTCACCCGGCAACAGCGAAGAGTCAGCAGGCATCGTCGCTAGAAGCGGCGACTGACACCGATCTGCGCGAACTGCGCGCGAAATGGCGCGATGCCCGGCGAACCGGCCCCATCCAGGCGCCACGCCGAACGCTGTTCGTAGCGCTCGTACTTCAAGTCAAAACTCCAGTGCTTGTCGTAGCGCCATTCGATCTTGCCGCCCAGCGTAATGCCGCCGTACGATGCCAAACGCGCGTCAGCGGAATAGTACTTTCGCACGCCTACCGGATACGGCTCGCCAATGATCGGGTCGTACACCGGATCGAAATAGAACGAAGCCGCGCGCTGAGAGTAGTAGCGAGCCGAAGGCGTAACGCTGAACTTGTCGTTCACTGGAACCACCCACTCGCCGCTCAAGGTGTGCGCGCGAATACCAAACGAGTCGGAGTAATACCGGTACGAACTGCGTAACGTCGTGCTGTTGGACTCGATGAAATGGTTCCAACGTGCAAGTGCGATGGTTTGATTCTTTTCACGCGGCCGCCGGTCGACCAGTTTGTAGGGATCGTTGAAATAGCCGCTGCCGCGAACGTGCGTCAAGTTCAGTTGCGCAAGGTCGTTCTTGCTCAGCGCTTGCGTGACCCCAACCATGAATTCGGACACGTTTTTGTGTTCGTTTTCGACGATACCGTTGACCGGGTTGATCGTGTCACGCGAGGTCGACGCGCCGGCAAGCCATGTCGTGTTGTTATCCGCGCTCGACCAACGTCCGTCCAGCGCCACTGCTTTGGAACGATAGTCGTGCTCGTCAGAGTACGCAAATCTCACTCCGACGGCTCCACGATCGAAGTACTTCGTGAGTTTCGCGTCGGCGGCGTTGCGACGATCGTGCATGGTTGAAGCGCCGGAAATGCTGGTGTGCCAGCGTGGCGACGCACCGGAAATGTTGTCCTGCACGGTGGACGCTTCGATCGACCAAGTGCCAGCAATCGGCGCGAACACATTCAACGCCGGTGCATTGACACGGATGCGATCCAATCCTGGCTGCGAGTCGCGGTAGGTCTGGTATTTGAACGAAACTACGCCCTCCTCCGGCGCTGTCTCGGCGTGCGCAGCCGCGACCATCAGTCCTGGCAGCGCAAACGCCGCGAGCGAAATCGCCCCGACGCGCTTGGCCGTCGTCTGGTCTTTTTCAGCCGCGATTGGATCTGGCGATGCGTTAGTTACAGCCACAGCCACCTCCACCGACGCCAGCGCCGCCTGACGCACTCTCTTTACTGAAGTACACGTGTTGGGTGAACGCCTGGTCCAGCGGATCGGCGTCCATCATCATCTCCTTTCGAGCGAGATTGCCCTTCTCCCAAGCTTGCGGCGGCTGCATCGCGCAGCCCGTGAGTCCAAGCGCAATCGCGCCGAGCGCCATCAAATGCTGGCAAATTTTCTTCATCGACTCTTACCTCTTCTTCAATCCGTCAAGCGCAGCCACGATGGCCGCTTCAAGCTCGGCCTTGTCGCTTTCGCGAAAGCCAGCATGAACATTGAGCACGCGTCCGTCGCCACCAACAATAACCGCGCTTGGCATCGCCTTAATGCCAAACTTCTTTGGGGTCTCCCCAGCGGCATCAAAAGCTACCTGAAATTTTGCGGGAATTTGCGCCAAAAATTTGTCTGCATCAGCTTGCTTGGCGTCGACGTTGATCGCCACCACTTCAAGGCCGCGCTCAGCGTACTTTGCTTGCATTTCATTCATCCACGGGAACGACTGCTTGCAAGGCACGCACCATGAGGCCCAAAAGTCCACGTAAACGATTTTTCCCTTAAGCGCAGCGGAGTCCGCGGTGCCGCGCACCGCTTTCAATGAAAACGCGGGCGCGGTGCTTCCGACATCAATGGCGCTTGCGCCTGCGACCGAGCCCGCCGACAGCAACGCGGCGATCACGAGGCGCTTACTGCGATGGCCAAAATCCTTGAAAATCACTGACATCCCTTATTGAATCAATCCGTCAGGCACATTTTGCACACGAGCGCTTAGGACGTGCTGAAGGCAGGTTGATGCACCACAGAGCACTAAGTTCCCGCTTTGATACCAGCATAGCGCTGCATCAGCGTCGGGCCGAGGACGGCTGCGGCTAAGCCAAATAAAACGACGACAACCCCAGCGATCTGCGTTGCCGATAAGCGCTCACCAAATGCGAGCGCTGTGGCCGACATCCCGGCGACGGGCACCCACAACGCGAACGGTGACACGGCAGACGCAGGGTAGCGCGTCAGAAGGTTTGACCAGAGGCCGTAACCAAAGACTTGCGCTGCATACGCCAACACGCACAGGTGAAACGCAAGCGCCCAACTCGGCGTCGTAACAGGCGCTAACAATGCGTTCTTCGGCTCGAAGATCATGGAGATGATCAGCAAGGGCGGGACGGCCGCAAGACTCGACCACGCTATGAAATTCATCGGGCTCACGCGGCCACCGGCGGCTTTGCGCGCAACATGCTTCGCCACCGTGTTGCCCGCGCCCCAGAAGAACGCTGCAACCAGCACCAGCAAAAATGCGCCAGCGATGCCACTCTGCAATTTAGTAACACCAATGATCACCAACCCCACGGCGGCCACCACCGCGCCGAAGCTCTGCAGTCGATGCACCGATTCGCCAAAAAAACCTA
>JAKPSO010001005.1 GCA_029571495.1 Pseudomonadota bacterium | reverse complement strand
GTCGCGGACCTCGCTGCTGCCACTGCGTTTTATCGCGAGGTACTCGCCGTTGCGCCCAACACGCAATTCGAAGGCGTCACGTTCATTGAACTGCCGGGCGTGTGGCTCGGGCTATATCCGCTCGACAAACTGGCCGAAGATGCGTCGCCCGGACTGAGCGCTGCGCGTAGTGGATTTGCTGGATTTACGCTCGCGCACAACGCGAATTCGCGCGCCGATGTCGACGCGATTCATGCCCGCGCCGTGGCAGCTGGCGCGAAAATCGTGAAGCCGCCGCAAGAAACGTTTTGGGGCGGCTACCACTTCTACTTCAATGACCCCGATGGTTTCTATTGGGAAATCGCGCACGGTGACATGTTTGAGTTTGACGCGTGCGGAACGATGAAATGGAAAGCGTAAGACGCCTTCAGGACGAATCCACTATGACCAAAGCCAACACCGCCACCACTGAAAAGTCACGCTGCTTCTGGGCGACCGACGTGCCGGACTTTTACGAGAAGTATCACGACGAAGAATGGGGCGTGCCCTGCTTCGACGAACACAAGATGTTCGAGATGCTCATTCTCGAAGGTGCGCAGGCCGGGTTGTCGTGGCAAACGGTGCTCGCGAAACGCGAAAACTACCGAAAGGCGTTCGACCAATTCAACGTCGAAAAAATCGCGAAGTACAGCGAAGCCAAAGTGCAAAAACTGATGCTCGATGCCGGCATCATTCGCAACCAACTGAAAATCCGAGCCGCAATCACCAACGCCCAAGCGCTGCAAACGTTACGCGAAACCGCGCCGCGCCCGGAACTTGCGTTGACCGACTTTTTCTGGAAGTTCGTCGACGGCAGACCGAAACACAACGCGCTCAAATCGCGCGCCGACATCAAAGCCACGACACCTGAATCCGACGCGCTATCGAAAGCGCTCAAAAAGGCAGGCTTCAAATTCGCAGGCTCCACCATCGTCTACGCCCACATGCAGGCCTGCGGCATGGTCAACGACCACCTCACGTCGTGTTGGCGCTATGAGGCGGTGCGAGAGATGGGACGGAAGCTTTAGTTTGGTTTGCCATTAGCGCGGCATGGATGCGCCCTACCGCCGTTCGTCCTGACCTGGTCGAAGGGTTTGAAGGAATGTGGTTCTTGGTTTGTGCAACGAGTACTCTTCGTGGCCGCGCGGGACCCATCTCTTTTCATGCGTCGGCAAGCAAAGTGACCAAAAGAAAGCGACCCCGATATTCGCCCTGATGCGGTGCTCGCGTTTTTGCGGATTGCGTCAACGTCACACGAATGCTTCGCTATCGCTAAGCGGGGTACGTGCCGACGACGCATCTCGGACCGCAACGCGCTCCCCTCCTCGGGTCGAATACACGCGGTGGACCAACTTATTTGCATTGGCGTTCGTCGCGTCGGTTTTGCAGTGCGGTGCGGCGCCTCAAGCCTGACGGGTTGCAGTGAGTCTGGATTTGGTCCTAGACCAGTCTAGGTCCAACCCTTGACTACGGGTCTTGTGGGGCGAAACGTCTAAGGTTGGTGTGCTGGACGTGGCGGATCGTTTTGTTTGCGCGACCTTGCAAGCGACAGAAGAATCAGGCTAGCCACGGCCAGCAGGGCAACCGTAAACACACTTCCTTCCGGTCCCTCCCCGGCACCGTTGAGATAGGCGGGCCCGACGGGTACCAATTTCACGACCAGTGCGGGCAGACCGCTCTCCAAACCGGTAATCGGCACGTCAAAGCCAGTGCCCCCAAACCAATTCCACCCGGTGTGCCAGCCCATCACCCCCCAGATCGAATTCGACCGACGCACCCAGGCGCAGGCGAATATCGAGTAGATGAAGGTCATCGCCAAACTCAACAGCGGTGTTCTGGGCGAGAAGTGAAGAAAGGTGAAGGCGGCGGACGTCAGTATGAAGGCGGCCGTCGTATTCCAACGCCGCATGACGGTTGAGAACAACCAGCCGCGAAAAACGAACTCCTCAATGCTCGCTTGCACGGTAAAGCACGCCAGCAAAAGCGCGATCCAGCCGAGCGCAGCAGGGCTGGCAAAGGCTGGGGCCAGATCAGCGACACGGTATCCGCCAGCAAGTGTTATCGCAGTCACGATCGCGCCCATCATGGCTATGCCTACGGCCAGTCCGATCAGGAATTTTTTGAGCCGTTGTTCGCCGCGAAGCCCAACACTTTCGTGGCTTCTCTTTTCGACCCAGCGCACCCAGCCAGAAACCGCAAGCCCTGCGGCGATGAACGAAACCAGAAGGAGGCAAAAGCCCAATGGCCCCCGCGGCGAACCCTTCGCGTCAGTCAAGTCGAGATATGTCAGTCCGAAATCGAACGGCAACATGCTGACTGCAAACAGGAGAATGCAGATAACGGGGGCGGCGATACTCGGCGGTATCCAGCCCCTCGGCGTCTCGTCGGAAAAGATGATTTGTTTCATGCCGCGCAGGTTAACCGCCTGCCGACGACAGCTATAGAACGATCGTGCGGAACAGGTCCGAACGAAGCCACTCCTTTGGCGTAAGACCAACGGCCTTGCGGAATGTACGGCCAAAATGGCTCTGATCGGCAAAGC
>JAKPSO010000761.1 GCA_029571495.1 Pseudomonadota bacterium | reverse complement strand
CACGCCTACGGCTGGGAGGCCGAGGCGGCGGTGGAAGAGGCACGTGAGCACGTCGCAGCGCTGGTCAATTGCGATGCCAAGGAAATTGTCTGGACGTCCGGTGCGACCGAGTCGATCAATCTGGCGCTCAAGGGCGCGGCGCAGTTCTACAAGGAACGTGGCAAGCACCTCATCACGGTGAAGACCGAGCACAAGGCGACGCTCGACACCATGCGCGAGCTGGAGCGTCAGGGCTTTGAGGTCACGTATCTGGACGTGAAAGAAAACGGTCTCATCGACATGGATGTGTTCAAGGCCGCTCTGCGCGCAGACACGATCGTCGTGTCGGTCATGTGGGTGAACAACGAAATCGGTGTGATCCAACCGATCAAAGAAATCGGGGAAATCACGCGCAGCAAGGGCATTATTTTTCACGTGGACGCAGCGCAAGCGACGGGCAAAGTGGAGATTGATCTGCAAGCGATGAAGATTGATCTCATGAGCATGAGCGCGCACAAAACCTACGGCCCGAAAGGCATGGGTGCGCTGTTTGTGCGCAAGAAACCACGCATTCGCCTTGAGGCGCAAATTCACGGCGGCGGCCACGAACGCGGCTTCCGTTCGGGCACCTTGGCCACGCATCAGATCGTCGGTATGGGCGAAGCGTTTCGCTTGGCGCGCGTTGAAATGGCGACCGAAAACGAGCGTATCCGCATGCTGCGTGATCGCCTGTACAACGGCCTCAAGGACATTCCCGAAGTGTTCATCAACGGCGACATGGAGCAACGCGTTCCGCACAACTTGAACATCAGCTTCAACTACGTCGAAGGCGAAAGCTTGATCATGGGCGTGAAAGAAGTCGCGGTGAGCTCCGGCTCGGCGTGTACAAGTGCGTCGTTGGAACCGAGCTACGTGCTGCGCGCGTTGGGCCGTAGCGATGAACTCGCGCACAGCTCGATTCGCATGACCGTGGGGCGTTTCACTACCGAAGCCGATGTGGACACCACGATCGCGACGATGAAGCGCACCGTTGAGAAACTGCGTGCGATGAGCCCGCTGTGGGATATGCATTTGGATGGAATTGACATCTCACAAGTGCAATGGGCTGCGCATTGAGAATCACGCTTCGGCGCATGCCGTGATTGCGGTTCTCGTTTTAGATTGATATGTAGAGGGAGCACAGCGTGCTTCCGCGAAAGTAAAAGGTAACACCATGGCATACAGCGAAAAAGTCGTCGACCACTATGAAAACCCACGTAACGTGGGCGCGTTTGGCAAGGACGAAGCCGACGTTGGCACCGGCATGGTCGGCGCACCCGCGTGCGGTGACGTTATGAAGCTGCAAATCAAAGTGGGTGCCAACGGCATCATTGAAGACGCCAAGTTCAAGACCTACGGCTGTGGCTCGGCGATCGCCTCGTCGTCACTCGTCACCGAATGGGTGAAAGGCAAAACGCTCGACGAAGCGATGAACCTGAAGAACACACAAATTGCCGAAGAACTCGCGCTGCCGCCCGTGAAGATTCACTGCTCCATCCTCGCCGAAGACGCGATCAAGGCCGCGGTGCAGGATTACAAAGCGAAACACACGGTCACCGAAAAGGTCCCCGCTTAGTCTTGTAGATGTAGGGTGGGCAACTTGTTGCCCACGCGTTTTCACCCTCTAGACGAACTGAAGTGTTGGTGGGCAACAAGTTGCCCACCCTACGGAGTAAAAAATGCCAGTCACACTCACCCAAGCCGCCGCCAATCACATCGAAAAGTACATTGCCAAGCGTGGTAAAGGCATTGGCATTCGTCTGGGCGTCAAGACCACCGGTTGCTCCGGCTTGGCGTACAAACTTGAATACGCCGATGAGTCGTTGCCCGAAGATATGGTGTTTGAGAGTCACGGCACCAAAGTGTTGATCGATCCGAAGAGTCACGCCGTGCTCGACGGCACCGAGCTTGATTTTCAACGCGAGGGGCTCAACGAGGGCTTCAAGTTCAACAACCCGCACGAGAAGGCGCGCTGCGGATGCGGTGAGTCGTTCACGGTTTAAGTTTCTTTCGCGCTCGATTGCGTCGGACGCGTAGTGCGCTCTGCGCGCTTTTATGAACCACTTCGCCACTTTCGACCTCACCCCGACGTTCGCAATCGACCTGCCGACGCTGTCTGCGCGCTACCGTGACCTGCAAGGCGCGGTTCACCCCGACCGATTTGTCAATGCGACTGACGCAGACAAACGCGTCGCGATGGCGCGCGCCGTGCAAATCAACGATGCATTCGCGACGCTGAAAGATCCTGTTCGCCGCGCGATGCATTTGTTGTCGCTCAAGGGCATCGATGGCATGGATGCTAACGACACCTCGATGCCCGTGGACTTTTTGATGGAGCAAGTCGAATGGCGCGAGTCGATTGCCGACGCGCGCCTGAAAGAGGACGGCGAGCGCCTCGAAGACATCAATGAGGAACTAACGACGATGGCGCGCTCTCTCGCCGATACGTTCGCAGCGGCGTACCAAGGCGAACACCACAAAGTCGCCACGACACTTGCACGCAAGATGCGCTTTGTCCAGAAACTCTTGGAAGAGGTAGATGCGATGCTTGGCGAAGTGGATGCGTTGTGAGGAATCGACGCTGCGCGTTTGTTGCGGACTGGATTCCCGCTTGCGCGAGAATGACGGCGATTTGAAATTTTGGAAGTAGCGAACTAACGGCACCTCATGGCTTTTCTGCAAATTTCCGAACCCGGCGAAAGCCCTGAACCGCACACGCGTCGTTTGGCTGTCGGCATCGATTTGGGCACGACCAATTCGCTCGTGGCGACGATTCGCAATGCGGTGCCGGAATGCTTGCCCGACAGCGAGGGGCGAACGATGCTGCCGTCCGCGGTCCAATACGCGGAAGAGGGGCAGATTGTCGTGGGCCATGAAGCGCTCGCGCATCGCGGCAGCGACGCGCTCAACACCATCACCTCTGTCAAGCGCTTTATGGGGCGCGCGATTGCGGATCTGCGCAGCGACGCGGAAGCGCGATACAACTTCACAACACCAACTGGCGATGGCAAGGGGCCGCTGCAGATCATCACACGTCAAGGCACGCTCTCGCCGATTGAAGTGTCGGCCGAAATTTTGCGTACGTTGAAAACACGCGCCGAAGAAAGCCTTGGCGGCGAGCTCTACGGTGCGGTGATCACGGTGCCGGCGTATTTCGACGACGCGCAACGACAAGCGACCAAGGACGCCGCGAAACTCGCGGGCTTGAATGTGTTGCGCTTGCTGAACGAGCCGACGGCGGCGGCGGTTGCGTACGGACTGGATCAACATGCCGAGGGCACGTTTCTCATTTACGACTTGGGTGGTGGCACATTCGACGTCTCGATTCTTCGTCTTTCGCGCGGCGTTTTCGAAGTGCTCTCGACGGCCGGGGACACGCACCTGGGCGGCGACGATTTCGATGCGGCGCTCGCCAAGCACGCGTTCGAAACCTGGGCGCTGACGCGGGCGCTTTCCCCGACGGGACAAGCGAGCTTGCTCGCTGCCGCTCGCATCGCAAAAGAGCAGCTCACTAAGGACGAAACAGCGACGATCAATGTCGGCTGGGGTTGTGGTTTCGGAAGTACGTTGGACGTGACGCGCGAAACTTTCGCGGCGATCACGCAGCCACTCGTGGATCGCACGATGGCCTGCGTCAAGCGCGCACTTCGCGACGCCAAATTGAAGGCCGACGACATTGACGGCGTCGTGTTGGTCGGTGGCGCGACGCGCACACCGCACGTGCGTACGGCGCTAGAAGCGCACTTTGGCAAACCACCGCTCGCCACGATGAATCCTGACGAAGTGGTCGCCTTGGGCGCGGCGATTCAAGCCGATCAGCTCGCGGGCAACCAATCTGGCGACGGTGAGTCGCACTTACTGTTGGATGTCATTCCGCTGTCCCTTGGGCTCGAGACGATGGGCGGGCTCGTCGAGAAAATCATTCCGCGCAACTCGACGATTCCAGTCGCGAAGGCGCAAGAGTTCACCACGTTCAAAGACGGCCAAACGGCGATGGCGCTGCATGTCGTTCAAGGCGAACGCGAGTTGGTCACTGATTGCCGATCGCTCGCGCGATTTGAGCTGCGGGGCATTCCACCGATGGTGGCCGGGTCCGCGCGCATTCGCGTGACGTTTCAAGTGGATGCCGACGGCTTGCTCTCAGTGAGCGCGACCGAAACCACAAGCAATGTTCGCGCCGAGGTGAACGTCAAGCCGAGCTACGGTCTCGGCGATGGCGAAATTGCCGCGATGCTGCAGAGCGCGTTTGCATCGGCGAACACCGACATGCAGGCGCGCGCCCTGGCCGAAGCGCGAGTCGATGCCTTGGCATTGACGACGGCGCTGTCGAACGCGCTTGTTGATGACCGAGCGCTCCTCGGAGACGCCGAGTTCGCGGCGCTGAATTCGCAGATTGCGCATTTGAAAACACTTATCGAGGGCAGTGACCACCGCGCGATTGTGCGTGCGTCCGAGGCGTTAAACGTTGCCAGCACCGAGTTTGCCGGCCGCCGCATGGATCGTGCGGTGCGCGAAGCGCTCACTGGCCGTGACATTGCCAAGATTGTTTGACCGATTTCTATGACTCTCATCAAAGTTCTTCCTCATGCCGAACTCTGCCCAAATGGCGCAGAGTTTGACGCCGCGCCGGGCGTGAGCGTGTGCACGGCGCTGCTCGACCACAACATCGAAATCGAGCACGCCTGCGACCAATCGCTCGCGTGCACCACGTGCCACGTGATCGTGCGCGATGGCTTCAATTCGCTCGACGAAATGAGCGAAGACGAAGAAGATCTGCTCGATCGCGCGTGGGGACTCACCGCAGTGTCGCGACTTTCGTGCCAGCTCAAAGTCGCTGCGACGCCGCTCACCATTGAGCTGCCGAAATACACGATCAATCACGCGCGGGAGAACCACTGATGCCGGCGCTCAAATGGACCGACACCCTCGAAATCGCCATTCAGCTCTCCGAGGCGCACCCCGAGCAAGATCCTACGCAGCTACGCTTCACCGCGCTCATGGCAATGGTGCAGGCGCTGCCAGAATTCGACGACGCACCGGAGCGCTGCGGTGAACGCATTCTTGAGGCGATTCAACAGGCTTGGATTGACGAAGTACAGTAGCGGTTTACAGCTTTGTAGCGGGAACGGCCGCCAGCAATGAAAAAACATACGTTTTGGCTGACTATTGACTAGGCGGAAAAAGATGCTGTAACGGCCGCACAGCCGTCGTTTGAGTCAGAAAGCTGTACGGGCGCGCGGTTGGGAAGCTTCAATATGAAGCTCACGACGTTGACGCAGCGCAGGTCGTTGAACTTTCCTTCTGCCACAATGCTCTGACCTGAAACGCATTTTCGCGCTCGAACTCATTTGACCATTCTTCGTTGCATCATCACTGCGTTCGTTGCGATTGCACTTTCGCTGCAAGGCGTCGCTGCGGCGACGATGCTGCATTCGCGGGACACGCAGGGTCAGAGTGACGCCGCTGTGGCGGTAATGCACGAAACGGCGAGCGCAAGCGCGATGCCCTGTGATCACGGGCACGCCGTTGCGTCAGACGTGGCTATGACGAGCGATCAGACAAAACACGCTGAACACACCGGCTGCGCTGGCGCGCTCTGCTGTGTCGCGCTGATCTCGCAAAATCTTCCCACGTTTCACCTTCCCGCCGCGCGTCACGCGCTGGCACCCTCCGTTGACTACGCCGTTGTCCGCATAGATCCCGCGACGTTCGACCGCCCACCACGAACCTGACCACGCCGCGCCCGACGCCTTGGCGCGTCGGTGCGCTGTGTCGTCTGTTGATTGCGTCAATCCCGTAGCGCGAAATTCTATGCGCGACGATTGACGTGCTGTGTTCAAACGGTGGAGTTTTTTCATGATGTCTCGTTCAAACGCGTCACATCGCGTTTCACGCGCGCATGGTCGTGGCGCGCTCGCGCTCGCGTGTGTAGCCGCGCTGCTCGCGGCAGGGTGCGCGACGACCGACCCGGCGTCGACACTCGGCAAAGTGCAGGAAATCACGCGCACACACGTCGGCAAAGACGTTACGATCCCACGCACCGACGCGGACCGCGACGCAGTCGCCGCGCGTGTGCAGACGCTGCTTGCCAAACCGCTTGCCGCCGAGGATGCTGTGCAAGTCACGCTCCTAAACAATCGTGGTTTGCAAGCGAGCCTCGCAACCTTGGGCGTGGCCGATGCCGAACTGCTCGAAGCGAGTCGGCTGCCAAATCCGGGCCTCACGTTCACGCGCCCCCAGAGCGGTGGAGCGCTCTCGCTAGAGCACAGCCTGCACTACAGCCTCGCGCGCTTGGTGATGTTTCCGCTCTTACGCGACACGGAGCAGAGCCGTTTCGAGCAGACGCAGCGTGCTGTTGCACTTGACGTGCTGACGCTGGCGTACGAAACGCGCAAAGCGTATTTCAACGCGATTGCCGCAGCGGAAATGCAGCGATATGCCGTGCAGGTGCAAAGCGCCGCCGAAGCGAGCGCCGAACTCGCGCGACGCATGGAGAAGGCCGGCAATTTCAACAAGCTGCAACACGCGCGCGAGCAGGCGTTCTACCTTGAGGCCGCTGTGGGCGTCGCACGTGCGCAACAGGCCACCACCGCTGCGCGCGAGCGTCTGACGCGACTCATGGGGTTGACGAGCGGCGACGGCAAATTCGTGTTGCCCGAACGCTTGCCCGATTTGCCGCGTGCCGTTGCAGAACAACCTGACGTTGAGCAGCGCGCGTTGGCGCAGCGGTTGGACGTCTTGAGCGACACCTTCGGCGCCGAGCGCATGGCGAAGAACTTGGGCCTGACGCGGCGAACGCGTTTTATCAATTTGCTCGACTTGGGTGTTGTGCGTAGCGCATCCGACGCGGGCCGCGCGCAGCTGGGCTATGAACTGACGCTTGAATTGCCGTTGTTCGATTGGGGTGAGTCGCGCATCGAAAAGGCAGAGGCGTTTTACATGCAGGCCGTCAATCGTGCCGCGCAGACGGCCGTCAATGCGCGCTCCGAAGTCCGTGAAGCCTACCAATCGCATCGCGTCGCCTACGACATTGCGCGGCAATACCGCGACAAAATTGTGCCGACGGCGAAGCGCGTGTCCGACGAAAACTTGCTGCGCTACAACGGCATGCTGATTGGCGTGTTTGAACTGCTCGCCGATGCTCGCGCGCAGATCGCGAGCGTGAGCGGGTCGATTGCTGCGCTGCGCGACTTTTGGATCGCGGACGCCGATCTCCAGATGGCGACGGTCGGCAAACCAAGCCTTGCTGAGATGGCAAATATTGCTGCACCGAGCGCGACATCAAGTGCTTCGGGAGGTCACTGAACCATGCGAAAGATCATGAACACAAGACGACAATTTCTAGGCCAAGCAGGCGCGAGCGTTGGCATCGCCGCCGCCGTGGCTGCGAGCAGCGTGAGTCGCGTCGCGATGGCGGCGCTGCCCGAGCCGGTACTGCAAAGTAAGCCCGACACCATGCCGCCGCTGGTGCCCAACACCGGCCGTCCGTATAACCCGGTGGTGACGCTCAACGGCTGGACGTTGCCGTGGCGAATGAACGCGGGTGTGAAGGAATTTCACCTCGTGGCGGAGCCCGTGGTGCGCGAAATGGCACCGGGATTCAAGGCGCATCTGTGGGGCTACAACGGACAGAGCCCCGGCCCCACAATTGAAGTTGTCGAAGGCGATCGCGTCCGCATCTTCGTCACCAACAAACTGCCGGAAGTCACCACCGTTCATTGGCACGGTCAGCGCCTGCCGAACGGCATGGATGGCGTCGCAGGGCTCACGCAGCCGGGCATTGCGCCGGGCAAAACGTACGTCTACGAATTCGTGGCGCGTCGGCCCGGTACCTTCATGTACCACCCACACGCCGACGAAATGGTGCAGATGGCGATGGGCATGATGGGGCTCTGGATCACGCACCCGAAGGCAAAGCATCCGTTGATTGCCGAAGTTGATCGCGATTTTTGTTTTCTGCTCAATGCCTACGACGTTGATCCTGGTGCCTACACGCCGAAGATCATGACGATGCTCGACTTCAATATTTGGAGCTGGAACAGCCGCGTGTTTCCGGGCATTGATTCGCTCAACGTGCGGCAAGGCGACAAGGTGCGATTGCGCATTGGCAACCTCACGATGACCAACCACCCGATTCATCTGCACGGGCACGAGTTTGAACTTACGGGCACTGACGGTGGGCCGGTGCCGAAGTCGGCGCGCTGGCCCGAGGTCACAACGGACATCGGCGTCGGCCAGATGCGGCAAGTCGAGTTTATTGCCGACGAGCCTGGCGACTGGTCGATGCACTGCCACAAAAGTCACCACACGATGAACGCAATGGGGCACAACGTGCCGACGATGATCGGAGTCGAGCATCGCGATCTCGCGAAAAAGATCACGCAACTCGTGCCCGATTACATGGTCATGGGCGATCGTGGCATGCACGACATGAGCGAGATGGAAATGCCGCTACCCGATAACACTGTCGCCATGATGACGGGTCAAGGGCCATTCGGAGCAATCGGTATGGGCGGAATGTTTAGCGTGCTTAAGGTGCGCAAAGACCAAAAGCCCGGCGACTACAGCGACCCCGGTTGGTACAGGCATCCAGCGGGAACGCTGGCCTACGAGTGGAACGGCGCTTTGCCGGAGCCTGCTCGAAGCGAAGCGTCAGGCAAGAGCGCAGCAGCCACGCCAGCAATGTCCAAAACCAACATCGAAGTCCAGATCCGCAAACCTGCAGGGCAGGCCCACCACTAATCGTTACAGGAATAGAACACAATGAAACTGCCTACGCCCAAATACCTCACGCTGCTCGGTCAATTGACGAGCACGATCCTTCTCGCCGCTTCACTCCCGACGGTCACTATTGCCGCCACGTCGGACACGCCCGCTGTAGTGGCACCCACTGCGGATATGACCGACGGCGAGATTCGAAAGATCGACAAGGAGGCCATGAAGCTCACGATTAAGCACGGCGAGATCAAGAGCCTCGACATGCCGCCGATGACGATGGTTTTCCGCGTGAAGGATGCCGCCATGCTTGAGCCATTGAAGCTCGGAGACAAAATCAAATTCAAGGCGGTTAGCGATAAGGGCATTCTGATTGTGACCGAACTGCAAGTGGTGAAAACACTGCAATAGTGGGCACAACTGCTGCTGTGATTCCGGCATCGAGAAATACTTTGCGCCGCTCTGTTGTTTCAAGCCGCATCGCATCAAACATTTCCTATGCCGTTCCATTCTGTGGCTCGACCGCAATACCAACTGACTTCTCTTTGGTTCCGGCCGTTGTTACGTCCGCACGACACGAGGTTTCAGAGCGCTGAGTACGGACGGGGATACGAGCGTTTGCCAATCTCCACCGCTTCACGCGTCCAGGCCTTCGTCTGTTCGCTCAAGGTGAGTCCAAGACTCGGTCGTGTGGGCACGAGCATGCGACCGTCTTTGATCTCTATGCGTTCGTTGAACAGTGGCTCCA
>JAKPSO010000741.1 GCA_029571495.1 Pseudomonadota bacterium | reverse complement strand
GTAGACGGTGATGTTCTTGACGGTACCGGTGACGGTCGCCCCTTCGGCCAGCGTGGAGAGAAGCTTTTCGCGCTCCGCACCCATCGACACTTCGAGGACTGCACGGCGGCTAACGACCACGTTGTTACGCTTTTTGTCGAGCTTGATGACTTTGAAGTCGAGCTCTTTGCCTTCGTACGGCGACGTGTCCTTGATCGGACGCATGTCGACCAGCGAGCCTGGCAGGAAGGCGCGTACGCCGTGCGTCATGACGGTCAGGCCGCCTTTGACTTTGCCAACGACCATACCGGAGACGATGTCGCCTTGGTTCATGGCGTTCTCGAGGAAATACCACGACGCCAGACGCTTCGCTTTGTCGCGCGAAAGCTTGGTTTCGCCAAAGCCGTTTTCGATGGCTTCGATGGCGACTTGGATGAAATCACCAGCAGCGACTTCTACTTCGCCGCGGTCATTTTTGAATTCTTCAATCGGAACATAAGCCTCAGACTTGAGGCCGGCGTTAACAACAACGACGTTGTAATCAACACGAATCACCTCAGCGGTGATCACTTCGCCCAAGCGCATTTCTTTGCGCACGAGGCTCTCTTCGAACATCTCGGCGAAGGACAAATTTTCGGTAGACATTAAGGGGAGTAACTTTCGGTTTGCTCTCGCTCCAGCGACATTGCAGGAGAGTAGAGGTTAGGGTTAAACACGCCGCCGCTGTGACAAACAATCACAATCGCAGCACCATGCTAGAGCCGCGCCGCGCGCAGTTTCCAGAGCGCCAACACCGCGTCCACCGTCTGTGTCGGACGGTGCAATGCGTTGTCGATCACGATGGCGTCAAGCGCGGGCTTGAGCGGTGCGACGGCGCGGGATTTATCCTGCGAATCGCGCTGCCGAATCTGCGCTTCGACCTCGTTCTGGACTTGCGCCCGAAGGGTTTCGAGCAAGCCCGTTATTATAGGGGAATTTCCCTTTTCAATCAAACCCTTAGCGGTATCTTCCTCGAGCGCTGCCAAGCGTTGTGCCGCGACCTGCCCGGCGCGTCTACCCGCGCGTACTTCGGCAGTCGTCGTCAGGTAAATTTTCAGCGGTGCATTGGGGAAAACGATCGTCCCCATGTCGCGCCCATCGGCCACCAATCCTGGCGCTTCGGCGAAGTCGCGCTGCCGTTGCAGCAGCGCCGCGCGGACTTCCGGAATCGCGGAAAGGGTCGAGGCCGCCATCCCGGCCGCTTCGGAGCGCACTGTGTCGGTCGCGTCGGCACCGTCCAGCCAAATTTTTTCGCCCTCAAATCTCAAAGAAAGTGCTTTAGCTTGTTCTTCTAAAACGTTGATTTCATTGAAGTCCAAGTTTCTAGAAAGGCACGCAATCGCGTGCGCACGGTAGATGGCACCCGAGTCCAACAGGTGAAATCCAAGCGCTTGCGCAACCTTGCGGGCGACCGTGCCCTTGCCCGACGCCACTGGCCCGTCGATGGTGATGACGGGCGTTATCATTGGCCGCACTCGATGACAGCTTTATAGTCCCAACGACAGCCAACAGGCGCTTGGCGCTCGTATTTGCTATAAGTCGATTTATTGGAAAAATACGTTGTAACGAGCGCCGATTGGTCGTTGGAACGAAAAAGTTGCTGGCCAACGCCGTGAATCTTCATCCGTCGATTTTAGGTTCTGGCTGGTTCGCCCGCCCGCGTTGACTCGGCGCGCGGAACACAAAACGCCCGGCGAACCGGGCGTTTTTTCTTCGTGAAACCCCGAGCGCTCGGGGTTCGCGTTACTTCTTCTGCTTAGCGATGATCTTGTCTTTGATCTTGTCGTACACATCCTGCGGGATGATTTTCTTATTCACGAGGTCGTCTTTGCCGGAATATGGACGGCCCTTGATGATCGCAGCGGAGCGCGCTTCGCCGATGCCGTCGAGCGTGGCGAGTTGCTTCGCGGTGGCCGAATTGATGTCCATTGGCTCGGCTTTGGCTGGCGCAGCAGGTGCAGCCTTCGCGTCAGCGGCAGGTTTAGCGGCGGTCGCCGTTGCGGCGTCTTTTTTGGCTTGCGTCGCGTCGAGCGCGAAAACCGGAGAAGCGAGCAGCGCGGCAGCAAGCAGTGCAGAGGCGAAACGTTTCATTCAATAGCTCCAAATGAGTTGGGTAACGAAATAGGACTTCACCGCGCCGTCGCGGCGGAGCGGCGATGTTGAGCCCAAATGTCAAAGCCCAAACCGCGCGCTGCGGCAATGTAACGCAATGTCAGAGCGTCGGTTGACACCGGGGCTCATTCCGCGCCCTCTTTCCGCAATTCGTCCAAGTCACCCGCGGGCGGTCGCGTCGTTGTTTGCACGCGTTGAACTACTTTGCAGAATTCTTTCCATCGCCAACCGCTTCAACCTGCAACCAAGGAATTGATCATGAAACCCAGTCTCAAAACCGCGCTACGAAGCCTCTTCGTGCTGCTGGCCGTCGTCGGTGTCGCCGCGTTCGGCGCCCTGCTCGCAATGCAGTTTCTGCCCGAATCAGCCCATGCGCACGTCCGCATGGGCGGGCATCACATTGAAGTGCAAGGAATCTTTATGCGCGGCTTCTTCGATCTGTTTGTGGCATGGGCGGCGATCGTCATCGGCACGCTGGCGACCCTTTTCGCTCTTGCGGTGACCGCCGTTGTACTGGGTCTAGTGGCAATTGTTTTGGGTATGCCGATGATCCTGCTCTGCCTCATCGTTTGGTTCGTCATTCGCCAAACGCGGCGCAGCCAAGCGCGCTCGGCATTGGCGTAACTTCCCGACGCGGACTCCACCGCGCGTCTCGACGAATCGACCGCGCTTCTCGACCTGTAGGCGCGGACTTGGCCGCGCTTGTGTCCGGTTTATCTTCATTCGATGAAGCGACGCCAAGTCGTCGCCTACAACTCGAACCTGCAGGCGCGGGCTTGGCCACGCTCCTCGCGACACCCGAGCGACGCCAAGTCGTCGCCTACAACCCATCAAGCCACGACACGTCGTCGCGTACGTTCCGCAGTTACGAACTACCCCCACAACGACAACATCAATCCCTCGCTCGGCTTCACTTTCCCTGCGACTACGCGCTGCATCGCCGCTTGCGATGCCTCAACGCCACGTACCGAATTCACCACCAGCCACGGCTGGTCGGGTCGCGTCAC
>JAKPSO010000723.1 GCA_029571495.1 Pseudomonadota bacterium | reverse complement strand
CACGCCTGTCTGATCATTCCCCCATGCGTCGCTTCGGTGCTGCAAGTAGCGCCGCCCCGGCGCGCACTCTGGACCGTCGCGCGTTCCTGAAGCGCTCCGGTGTCGGACTCGGCGCGGGCGCGTTCGCGAGCCAGTTGCCGCTCGGATTTGTGGGCAAGGCCGCTCATGCTGCCACGCCGTCCGAAGGCGCGAGCAAGGCGGAAGTCAAACGCACGGTGTGCACGCACTGCTCCGTCGGTTGCGCGATTGATGCAATCGTCGAAAACGGCGTCTGGACTCGACAAGAGCCGGTGTTTGATTCGCCGATCAACCTCGGCGCGCACTGCGCGAAGGGGGCCGCGATTCGCGAGCACGGGCACGGTGAGCATCGCCTAAAGTATCCGATGAAACTAGTGAACGGAAAGTACGTTCGCATCAGTTGGGAACAGGCGATGACCGAGGTCGGCGACAAGCTCCTTGATCTGCGCAAAACCGCGGGGCCGGACAGCGTGTTCTGGGTCGGCTCATCGAAGCACAACAACGAACAAGCGTACATGCTGCGCAAGTTCGTGAGCATGTTCGGTTCGAACAACTGCGACCATCAAGCGCGTATTTGTCACTCCACCACAGTGGCCGGTGTTGCAAACACCTGGGGTTACGGTGCGATGACCAATTCGTACAACGATATGCAGAACACCAAGTGTGCGCTGTACATCGGTTCGAACGCGGCCGAGGCGCATCCGGTGTCGCTCTTACACATGCTGCACGCGAAAGAAACCGGCGCCAAGATGATCGTGGTTGATCCACGTTTCACGCGTACCGCCGCGAAGGCCGACGAGTACGTGCGCATCCGTTCGGGCTCCGACATTCCGTTTTTGTTCGGACTGTTGCACCACATCTTCAAAAACGGCTGGGAAGATAAGAAGTACATCAATGATCGTGTCTACGGCATGGACAAGATCAAAGAAGAGGTGATGACCAAATGGACGCCCGACAATGTCGAGGCGGCCTGCGGTGTGCCCGAGGCGCGCATGGCCGAGATCGCCAAGATGTTCGCAACCAATCGCCCGTCGACGATTGTGTGGTGCATGGGCCAAACGCAACACACGATTGGCAACGCGATGGTTCGCGCGAGCTGCATCCTGCAACTCGCTCTGGGCAACGTCGGCGTCTCAGGTGGCGGTACCAATATTTTCCGCGGCCATGACAACGTGCAGGGCGCGACAGACGTCGGCCCGAATCCCGACTCGCTGCCCGGTTACTACGGTATTGCAACCGGTGCATGGAAGCACTGGTGCACGGTGTGGGGCGTGGATTACGAATGGCTCAAGAAGCAGTTTGCTTCTCAGGTCATGATGGAAAAACCGGGCATGACCGTGTCTCGTTGGATCGACGGTGTGCTCGACCCGAACGAGACGATTGACCAAGATTCGAACCTCAAAGGCATCGTCTTCTGGGGGCACGCGCCGAACTCGCAAACGCGTGGGCCAGAGATGAAGAAGGCCATGGAAAAGGTCGAGATCATGGTGATCATCGATCCGTATCCAACCGCGTCTTCTGCGATGCCAGATCGCAAAGACGGCGTGTATCTGCTCCCGGCCTGCACGCAGTTCGAAACCGTCGGCACGGCAACTGCGTCGAATCGCTCGATCCAATGGCGTGAACGCGTTATCGCGCCGCTCTTTGAGTCGCAGACTGACCACGCGATCATGTACGCGTTCGCAAAGAAATTTGGCTTTGCAACTGAGTTCGCGAAGAACTGCAAGATCGTCACGCCGGACGGTGCGAAAAAGTGGGAAGAGCCACAGATCGAAGACATTCTTCGCGAAATCAACAAAGGCACTTGGACCATTGGCTACACGGGTCAATCGCCAGAGCGTCTGAAGCTTCACATGAAGCACATGAACACGTTTGACGTGAAGACGCTGCGTGCCAACGGCGGCCCTTGCAGTGGCGACTATTTTGGTTTGCCGTGGCCGTGCTGGGGCACGCCAGAGATGAAACATCCGGGTTCGCCAAATCTTTACGACACGTCGAAGCACGTGATGGATGGTGGTGGCAACTTCCGCGCAAACTTCGGCGTTGAGCGCGACGGGGTTTCGTTGTTGGCCGAAGACGGCTCGCACTCAAAAGGAGCCGACATCACGACGGGCTATCCTGAGCTTGATCACGTGTTGCTTAAGAAGCTCGGCTGGTGGGACGAACTCACCGAAGACGAGAAGAAGAAAGCCGAAGGCAAGAACTGGAAGACTGATCTGTCTGGCGGGCAGATTCGCGTGTTCATGAAAAACCACGGCTGCCACCCGTTTGGTAATGCGAAGGCCCGCGCAGTGGTGTGGAACTTCCCGGACGCCATCCCGCAGCATCGCGAGCCGCTCTACGGCACTAACGCCGAGCTGACGAAGAAGTATCCAACGCACGCCGACAAAGGTGGCGCGTTCTGGCGCTTGAAGACGCTTTACAAAACGGTGCAGGACAAGGCGATTGCCGACAAGGTGTACGAGAACTTCCCGCTGGTGCTGACGTCGGGCCGCTTGGTCGAGTACGAGGGCGGCGGCGAAGAGACGCGCTCGAACCCTTGGCTTGCCGAATTGCAACAAGAGAACTTCATCGAGATCAACACCAAAGACGCGAATGACCGTGGTGTGCGGCACAACGACATGGTGTGGGTGAAATCGGCGACCGGCTCGCAGATCAAGGTCAAGGCGATGGTGACGGAGCGCGTTGGTCCCGGCACCACGTTTATCCCGTTCCACTTCTCGGGCTGGTGGCAAGGTAAAGATCTCTTGGAAAAATACCCTGAAGGCTCGGCACCTATCGTGCGCGGCGAGTCGGTGAACGTGGCCACGACCTACGGTTATGACTCGGTCACGATGATGCAAGAAACCAAGACCACCGTCTGTCAGGTCGTAAAGGCGTAAGGGGATCACTATGGCACGAATGAAATTTATTTGTGACACCGAGCGCTGCATCGAATGCAACGGTTGCGTCACGGCCTGTAAGAACGAGCACGATATTCCGTGGGGCGTGAACCGTCGCCGCGTGGTGACGTTGAACGACGGTGTCGTTGGTGCAGAGCGTTCGATCTCTGTGGCGTGTATGCACTGCTCGGACGCGCCGTGCATGGCCGTGTGCCCAGTCAATTGCTTCTACAAGACAGAAGACGGCGTGGTGTTGCACGACAAGGACCTTTGCATTGGCTGCGGCTACTGCTTCTACGCCTGTCCATTTGGTGCGCCACAATTTCCGTCAGCGGGCGCATTCGGCGTTCGCGGCAAGATGGACAAGTGCACGTTCTGCGCGGGCGGCCCTGAGAAAGACGGGTCCAAAGCCGAAGTCGAAAAATACGGTCGCAACCGTTTGTCCGAAGGCAAACTTCCAGCGTGCGCTGAAATGTGTTCGACCAAAGCTCTGCTGGCGGGCGACGGAGATGTGCTCTCGGATATCTATCGCGAGCGTGTGATGCGCCGTGGTCGCGGTGGCGATCTGTGGGGGCACGCCACGGCCTACGGTCGACCCGATGCGAAGGCAGCACCCGCTGCTCCCGCCGCGCCTGCGGCTCAACCTGCACCGCAAAAATCATGATGAAGTCATTCGCTCTTCTCATTACCGCTGGCGCGCTTGTTGTTGCGCTGACTGGTTGTGGCGAAACGCCGCAAGCCAACGTGGCTAAAGCGGGCGAGTCGTCGGCCAAGCTTGACGACAAACCGTTTGGGCCGGGGACGCAATTTGCGGACCGTGCGGCGTGGGAGCGGCACATGCGTTCGCGCGCCGACAACCAAAACGAATACAAGCGCGTCAATTGATCGCAATCGACGTGTCACTTAGTGTGAGGAGCGAATCATGAAGCGCTTGATCGTATGGGCCGGGGCACTCGCCTTCGCGGCGACGGTGTTGGCGCAGCCGACCGCGCTGCCGTCGTTGACCCGCGATGAAATTTCGCAACAGCAAGCCCAACAAAAAGAGCGGCAACAACAGCAGCCGTACAACAACGCGCCGGTTTGGAGAGCAGCGCGTGGCGCCGTCGAAGGCTACGCGAGCATCCCTGCCCCAGAAGCGGGTGTGCTGATCCAAACGGATGGGCAAAACTGGCGTGCGCTGCGCAACGGCAAAGTTTCTGTAATTGCCGGTTGGGCGCTGGTCGCGGTGATGCTCGCTCTGGGTATTTTTTACGCCGTTCGTGGCACGATACAGCTGCACGAAGCGCCGACGGGGCGGATGGTGAATCGCTTTTCGCTCATGGAACGCATGGCGCATTGGGGCACGGCAATCAGCTTTTGCGTGCTCGCGGTTTCGGGGCTGACGATTGCGTTTGGCAAGAATATTTTGTATCCCGTTCTTGGGCCGTACCTTTTTTCGTGGCTCGCGGTGATCGCCAAGAACTTGCATAACTTCGTGGGCCCGCTCTTTG
>JAKPSO010000709.1 GCA_029571495.1 Pseudomonadota bacterium | reverse complement strand
TCCGAAATTCGCGGTGGGCGACGTCGTCACGGCCGGCCTCGGCGTGCAGGAATACGCGTCGTTTGACGAGGCAAACATCAAGCGCTCCGGCGTCGCCAAGATCGACCTGCGCATGGGCAGCATCACGCAGTGGCTCAACGTGCTCGGCATGCCCGGCATGACTGGCTACTTCGGCCTCATGGACGTGGGCCAACCGAAGGCGGGCGAAACCGTCGTCGTCTCCGGCGCGGCGGGAGCGGTCGGGCAAACGGTCGGCCAGCTCGCGAAGATCAAGGGCTGCCGCGTCGTCGGCATCGCAGGCGGCAAGGCCAAGTGCGACTGGGTGGTCAGCGAGCTGGGGTTTGACGCCTGCATCGACTACAAGGGCGGCTCAGTTCGCGACGGCCTAAAGGAACATTGCCCGAACGGCGTCGACATTTATTTCGACAACGTCGGCGGCGAAATCCTCGATCACGTCCTCGCCAAAATCAACCGCAAAGCCCGCATCATCATCTGCGGCGCCATCTCGCAATACAACAACACGACCGCAGTACAAGGCCCGAAAAATTACCTCTCGCTACTCGTCAACCGCGCCCGCATGGAAGGCATCGTCGTCTTCGACTACGCAGATCGCTACGGCATCGCGATTGCCGAAATGGCCGGGTATTTGAAAGACGGCAAGATGAAATCAAAAGAAGACATCGTGGTCGGGCTTGAGACTTTCCCTGAGACGTTGCTCAAGCTATTTAACGGCGAGAATTTTGGGAAGTTGGTTTTGCAGGTGGCAGGGGACTAAGAAGGCATGGCCGCGATTCGAGTGTCGGTTGATGGTGTCACCGTGACGACGGTTAACACGGAGGACTTTCGGAGCGTTGACGTACACGTCAGCGGCAACCGCACGAGTCCCGAATACGCCCGACTGACAGTGAGCGCAGCGGGCTACGTTGAAGGCAAGAGCACGTACGTCAGTTGGGACGAAATAGCGCTCAATCCGGATCAAACGACTTCCGTTTCGTTCGACGAAGACGGCGCGACGCAACCGCGCGGCTTACCTTTCTTTGAGCGATATTCAGTGCCGCTGCCTTATGACGAAAAATTAGAAACCCGTGAGGAGACAGCAGCGCGAATTCGTAGCATGCCGTCGCTACGTTCTTTCTATAAATTCGCCATCAACGGCCCGACGAAAGCGTTCTCTGGCGAAACACAAAGTAATGACCATGGGTTCCTGTTCATTGCGAGTTGGCACAACCTACCGCTTCCTCGATTGCCCGCCCATTTAGATGTAGCTGTGGCGAAAATGCTCGAACAGCAAAGGCAACTTCGCGTTCGGCTCAGCTCAGCGACTGTAGAGAACATCGAAAACGGAACTGCTAGCGCACTACTATTCGAGGACTCCTTTCCGTCTGGTGGTCGCGTCGATTTGAAATTGTCTTAGGGTCATTCAGTGGAATCCGTCCGAACGCAAGCCACTACCCTCGACCAGCACTCCACAAAACCAAGCTCATAGTTCGCTCCATGCTAAGAAAAATTTTGTCTCTAATGTTTCCCGTGTTGGTAGGCGCTGCAACGATGTCGGCTCCCGCTAGTGCTGCCGACAATACTACCGAGAACCTGATGGTCGTTCTCCGCGAATCCGTTGGCGCCAACAAGGCCGATGAAACCTTAGTTCCGATGGGCAAAGCGAAAGTCAAACTTGGCGACGGGCAAGTAGTCGACTTCGATACGGGGTGGTATTCGTACCTTGGAGATATGCACGTCCGTTTCGTCTTCGATGGCCCGAACTCGATGCCGAACGCGGCGCCCGACGACTTGAAACGATTGGGACTCACTCCGGATGCAGCGCTAGAACTGGCCGTCAAGAACATCAAACGTGTGTACGGGGAGCCGCGCACAAAGCCTTGGAACGATTTGACGGAGGTGTACGGTAAATCGCCAGATTTCGATAGCAGCTACTTTTTGGACAAGTCCTTTTGGACTGAATTGCTCAAAAAACATCCCGAAGGCGTTGTCGCATTAGTAGCGAAGCGGGGCGGCCTGGCATACGCTCCTCTGTCAAATCAGAATGCAGTTGAAGGCATGCGTAAAGGAGTCGAGTACCTGCACGCCAGCAGCGAAAAGATGCGTGTTTCCTCTGCGCTGTATCTCTTCAAAGATGGCAGATGGTCGGTGTTTCAAGCTCCAACGGCGAAGAAGTGATCCGTAGGGCGACCCGGTTGCCGTTCCGCCTTGCTACTGCACAGAACGTCAAAACGGCCAGGTGCCTTTTGCAGCCCGCAAGTTTTCTCGCGCCGCGCAATTTGGAGTGAGCGTGCGTTGTGACAAAGTTCGTGCTCCAGACTCGGTTCAAAGCTTCCACGCCGCTACGTCTTTATCGATTTGAATGACGAAGTTACGGGACAACTCGCGCAAGCTATCGCTCATCAGGGTGCGCATCGCCTGCTCAATAAACGTAACCTGCGAACCCGAATATTCAGGCTCATTATCCACAACTACTCGCTCGAATTTCTGCGCAAAGAGTGTGTCTGCCCCACGCGTCACCTTGAGTTGAATCGCCGAAATACCAGCGGCCCGTGCAAACAGAACACCGTAGACGCTCGAACAAAGCGCGTGAATCTCCGGCTGGACAACTATGTCGCCCGCAGACGGCGCGTCGGCGCGTACCTCCGAAAAAATTCGCGATTCGACAAGCGCCGCGATCAGCTGACGCTGAACCGCTGCCTTCGCCTGATCGCCTGTCAGCGAATCGGTTTCGCACGCTTTCCAATCGGTTCCTGCCACCTTCTCGCCGTAATGCGCAGGCCGCAAGTCAACCGGAGCGACAACAATCACGCGCGACTGCACGCGATTCTTCGCCACGAACTTTGTTGGCTGGGAAGTCATCTCTACGGACGCGCCCGGCACGCGGACGTTTGCGCGGTTACATCCGCTGAGCGCCACGGAAATTAACAGAAGCAGAACTGCAGAGCGAAGTATCAAAGTCATAGCGTTACCGTCATCGGGTCAAAGATCACGCGTAAAGCTTATCTGGAAAAGGTATTTGGCGAGATCGAGTCGATGCATTTGCCACGATCGCGGATAAACGACGCTAAGTGGAGGGGTCATGTGCGTTACATGCCCGTTTCGCGCGGAGCGCTACCTGCTATCGCCGCCCCTGAGCGCTGTTTCACGGTAACCGTGAAGCTGGCACGGTGTTATTCCCGCAGGAGCACCAGCGGCCTTCGTCCGCGTCAATTTCTATCCGTGTTTCCACTTCTCCTGCTGTCGCGCTTCTTGGGGCCAGTTTTACGAAAAGAATGTCTCCGTTAGCCTTGATGAACCAATCAATTCACACGAAAATGAGTGACGAGAGCTTGTACCGTGCGCAAGTCAGCGCATTGATCAAACGAAAAAAATCGCGATTTGGGGAATGTTTATGCGCAGTATCCGCACGCAACAATGGTTACACGTCTCAATTGAACGTCTTTGCCAGGCGCTGCAACGCGGCGCCCGCTTCTTGGCGCTGCTTTTGTTCGCGGGAACGACGACGCTGAGTCATGCTGCGATTCCTCAAGCGGAGCGTGATGTATTGATGGCGCTGTACACGGGGTCGAATGGTTCGGCCTGGTTCAACCGTACGAATTGGCGCAACCCGTCGAACACCGACTTCAACGGTAGCGGTACTGAGTGCACTTGGTTTGGCATCACCTGTAACGGTGCCGGTACGCAGGTCACGTCAATTGATCTGCCGAATAACGGATTGAATGGCGTCTTGCCCGCGTCGTTGAGCGCGTTCAACGCGCTGACGTATCTTGATCTCAGTGGAAACGCCTTGAGCGGCACGATCTCCGCGCTTTCTGGGCTTACGTCGCTACAAACCGTTTATTTCAACAGCAACCAGTTGACAGGCGCTATTCCCGCGTTATCAGGTCTAACGTCACTTCAGCTGTTTGAGGCGTTTAACAATCAACTCAATGCCCCGCTTCCGGCGCTGACCGGTCTCACCGCGTTGCAGCGGTTTGACGTGAGCAGCAATCAGATACCTGGCGCGCTTCCGGCGCTGACGGGCTTAACGCAGCTCCAGGTTTTCTACGCGTACGGCAATTCGCTGCGTGGCTCGCTGCCATCGCTTTCCGGGCTTTCGGCGCTGCGCGAGTTTTATGTCTCGCAAAACTTGCTGACCGGCAACCTGCCTTCACTGAGCGGTTTAGCCGCCTTGGAGTATTTCGACGTCAGCCAAAACGAACTGACCGGATCGATTCCGAGCCTGTCGGGGCTCTCGTCGTTACAGCGGTTTTACGTCAACAACAACCAGCTCACGGGGGCAATTCCTGCGGTGCCAGCGCCTTCTGTCTTGCTCTCGGAGAACTCTCAACTTTGCCCGAATCAGCTCACCATTTCCGCAAATGCCGCGTGGGATGCAGCAACGCCAGGTGCAACCTGGGACATTGGCTGCATCTCGCCGCGCATTGAATCCACCCTGACTTTTGGCGCTGCCCCAACGTTGCTGCTTGGCGGCTCCGGTAACGTTTCAACGACCGTGGCTCCGCTTCCGGGCTCCAGCATCGCAACCGCATACACGAGCCTCACGCCGACGGTGTGTAGCGTAGACATCAGCTCCGGTGCAGTCGTCGTGTTACCAGCGGCTATTTACGGAGACTTTTGTACGATTGCGGCTGACAAATCTGGGGACCTTATCTACAACAGCGCGCCGCAAGCACAACAAAATATTCGTATCTCGGCATCTGCTTGCAGTCTCGATGTCAACGGTGATTTTTCACTTTCACCGACGACGGATGGCGTATTGATCGTGCGCTACTTGCTGGGGCTCAGAGGTAGTGCGTTGACCGCAGGTCTAACGCTGACCGGATCGCGTACATCGGCAACCGACATACAGACCTTCTTGGCCGCAAAGAATTTCAGCGTGCGCGGGCTATCGGCTGCATCCGCTGTCGCGCCGGTAGACGGGGTGGTCATCATGCGATATCTGCAAAAGCTGCCCGCTGCGTCGCTATTCGGCGGAACTGGGATCGCTCCCGCCGACACGACCACCGTATTGAATCGAGTGAAGGCGTTCTGTAGTTAGGCCTCCAGCCAAGCCCTTCCAACATGTTCAGCAATAACGAATGATTGGAATGAACGGGGGCAGATACTATTGAGCCCATGAGCCCGTTCTCTAA
>JAKPSO010000694.1 GCA_029571495.1 Pseudomonadota bacterium | reverse complement strand
AGGACGGCAAACGCGCCGTCGCCATCGTGGGCTCTCGCGTGGATGGTCGCACTGTGGCTGCTTCCGATTTGGACGAGTTCTTGGCACCCCTTGCACTTGACGTCGTGACGCATGTGCGCGACTCGCAGCTATACGTGCACGCCGCTCGCGACGGGTTGTCGGTATTTGATTTACCGCGCTCGCGCGCAGAAGAGGCGTGGGCCGACTGGCCACCGATGCTCAAATGGCTGCAAGGACGAGTGACGGCAGCGCATTCATCTTCGTAAGCGTTAACCGCAACTCAGCGCTACACTCCGTTTTATGTACACCATTCTCGTGGCCAATCCCAAAGGGGGCGCCGGCAAATCAACGCTGACGACCAATATCGCTGGCATGCTCGCTCAAAGCAAGCAGCGCGTCGTCATCATGGACTTGGACAAGCAACAGTCTGCGACGAACTGGCTCTCGCGACGCCCAGGCATGCTGCCCCGCATCATGTCGTGGAGCGAAGAGACTGACATGGAGGAGCTGCGTGCCTTCGCGCCGCAATGGATGGTGATCGACACGCACGCAAGGTTGCGTCGTGCGGATCGCACGTATCTGCTCTCTCGCGCCAATATCGTGTTGGTTCCGGTCAATCCGTCGGTATTTGACATCGAGGCAACGGCGAAGTTTTTGATCAAGCTGCACCAAGATCCCAACGTGCAATCCGGCAAGGTCAAAATTGGTCTGGTCGGAAGCCGCACGGACAGTCGCACCCGTATGGCGCAGGAGCTAAATAGCTTCTTCAAGCGCAGCGGACTGCCCGTGGTGATGTTTGTGCCGGACAGCGTGGTGTACCCGCAGTGCGCGCGCGATGGCGTCTCAATTTACGATCTGCCACGCAACCGCACCGAAAATCAACTCGACGCTTGGCAACCGCTCGTCGATTGGATCAAAGAGCAGCTTGCGAAGTCGCGCGCCGACGCGGCGGATGCTGCCGCAGCGGCCGTGCTGTCGGATGCACAAGTGCCGCAACACGGAGTGGTGCAGGTCGCCTAGTTTGTTTCGCTGATTGTCGAGATGAAAAAGGACGCCTTATGCGTCCTTTTTTGATTTGATGTGGAAGGTCGCGTTATTTGGCTAGCCCCATTTGGCGCGCCAGCGGAAGCGTCTCTGCAGTCCGTTTCCTCATGAACTCGGGCATTTGCTCGTAGGTGATGTCGATGGGCTCAAATCCGCCGTGTAGCATCTGCTTGCGGAATTCAGGATCGCGATTGATCTTGAGGAACAGATCAGAGATTTGTTTGCGTGTGGGCTCTGGCGTCGATTTTGGTACTGCGATGCCGCGGTAAGCGCCGTCGACCCAATCTAGCCCCAATTCCTTAAACGTCGGCACATTCGGGAACTGTGGAATCCTCGCCGGTGTCGCTACCGCAAGCACGCGAATTTTCTCTTTGTTGGCAACAGCAAAAGTTGGGTAGCTCAGCGCGGCGTCGACGTGTTTGCCGAGCAATGCAGAGGTCAGGTCGCCGGTACCTTTGAATGGGATGTAGGTCATCTTCAGCTTACCTTGCACTTCCAATCGTTGAAACGCCATGTGGTTCGCCGAATTTGTGCCGCTACCCGCGACCGTGAGCTTGCCGGGATTCGCAGTCGCAGCCGCTGCTAGTTCGGCGAAAGTCTTGTACGGGGAGTCTGCTGCCACGACGAGCGCATCAGCGGTGTACTGGAAGAAGAACACGTTCACGATGTCATCGGTTTTGTACGGTACCTGCCCCTCGAGCGGTTGCAAGATAAGGTGCGGAAGATTGCTTCCAACAACCGTGTAGCCGTCGCCGGGCATGTTGTTAAGCTGCCCCCACGCCAACGCACCACCGGCCCCGGCTTTGTTTTGCACAATGAAGTCTTTGCCCGCGATGCGCGACAGGACTTTGCCTTGTAGGCGAGCTGTAATGTCGCTCTCACCACCCGGTACAAACGGGATGATGTAGTTGACGGCGCGCTCAGGGTATTGCGCGCTGGCTAGAGTCGCAATGGTGCCTAGCGCTATCGCGGCGAGTGAACGCAAAAATGGTGTCTGCACGGGAGTGTTCCTTAAATGATTTTCGAGTGTACGGCGCAGGCTACAAAACTTCTGCAGCGTGATCCGCCAATCGAGACCGTTCACCGCGTTGCAGCGTGACGTGCCCGCCGTGTGCCCAGCCCTTGAAGCGATCCACTACGTACGTGATGCCGGACGAACCCTCACTCAGATACGGCGTGTCGATCTGCGAGATGTTGCCGAGGCACACCACTTTCGTGCCGGGTCCGGCGCGCGTGATGAGCGTCTTCATCTGTTTCGGCGTCAAGTTTTGCGATTCGTCGATGATCAGGAGCTTGTTTAGAAACGTGCGACCGCGCATGAAGTTCAGACTCTTGATCTTCACTTTTGCGCGAATCAGATCGCTGCTCGCGGAGCGCCCCCAATCACCCGCGTCGCTATCCGCGCCCATGAGGACTTCCAAGTTGTCCTCAAGCGCGCCCATCCACGGCGACATTTTTTCTTCTTCGGTACCGGGCAAAAAACCGATGTCTTCACCGACCGGCACCGTGACCCGCGTCATGATGATTTCGTTGTAGATTTTTTGATCGAGTGTGAGCTGCAGTCCCGCTGCGAGCGTGAGCAATGTCTTGCCGGTACCGGCTTGGCCGAGCAGCGACACGAAATCGATGTCTGGGTTCATGAGCAGATTCATCGCGAAATTCTGTTCACGATTGCGAGCGGTGATACCCCACACGGCGTTCTTGTGATGGCCAAAGTCACGCAGCGTTTGCAGCGTTGCACTCTTGCCTTCGATGGCCACGACGCGTGCGTAGAACGGGGTGTCGACTTCCGTGTACACGAACTCGTTCACCAAGAGTTTCGACACCATAGGACCCGTGACTTTGTAGAACGTCGCACCACCTTGCTGCCAACTTTCTACGCCCTTGCCGTGCTTTTCCCAGAAGTCGGCGGGCAACTCTGTCATGCCCGTGTAGAGGAGGTCAGAGTCCTCCAGCACCTTATCGTTGTAGTAGTCCTCGGCGTCGACATCCAACGCCCGCGCCTTGATGCGCATGTTGATGTCTTTCGACACTAACGTAACGTGACGCTTCGGGTCTTTTTTGCGGAGATGCAAACAGACGGCGATGATTTCATTGTCTGCTTTTCCCGCCGCAAAAGACGAAGGCAGCGCAACCGAAAGCGGCTCTGTCTGCAAAAAGAGTCTGCCAGTGGCTGCGCCGCCTGAAGCTTTGTTCAATGGAATGCCGTCGGCGATTCCGTTGTCAAACCCCTTTACCAGGTCATCAAGAAAACGCGACGCTTGACGCGCATTGCGATTGACTTCGTACGTGCCTTTCTTATTGTTGTCGAGTTCTTCTAGCGTGCAAATCGGCAGGAATATGTCATGCTCTTCAAAGCGGTACAGTGACGTTGGATCGTGCATCATCACGTTGGTGTCGAGCACGAAGAGTTTGGTAGCGGTCGCGCGGGTCTTGGCGGCGCGCGAGTTAATAGACACGACACGCGATTTCGATTGCGTCATGAAATTCCTTGAAGGCGAGGAGGAGTGGTGAAGGCGGGACTGGAAAACACGCAGTCAGCATAGCGCTCGCGAAGCGCTTACGGCTCGGAGCGCTGTGGGTGGGAGCAGCAGAATGCTGCGGTGAGATGATCGAATCAATTGCATGCGGCGGTTGCCTATCGCTAAATGTAGCGATGTTTGGCTGTCGCACAAGGACATTGCGCCGGTGGACGTGTCGCGGCCGTCCGCAGCGTTGGGTTTTCGCGACAGAGCGTGTCGTCGCGAGGGCAGTTACTCAGGCACGCAGAACTTCACGCCTTCGTCGTCCCAGCCCGCAGCGACCATGCCTTGGTAGACCGCGAACGACGCGGTAAAGCGATGGTTCGGGTCGTCGGGGAACCGCGCATTGCCGCGGAAAATTCGATACACCGGCACAAAACCAGCGGCGCAACTTCCGCCGATGCCCTCCCTGACGGGAGGGTAGGCAAACGAATCTGTCCCCTCGTTAAACGGTTTGAGTGGCTGCGCAAGGTTGTCTGGGTTGAGGGCCGCGAGGAGGAGCTTTTCACTATCGAGCAAGGTATAAAAGTGCGTGCCGCGCGCGCCTTTGAGCGCCGCTTGATCGAAGTAATAGCGCGAGATTCCCTGCATGCCAGACTGCTGAGTGGTGAACACCTTGAATTGCAAGCCGGTGCGTTGAAAACCGGCGACGGAATCAAGGAGTGTTTTCTCCGCATCGCGCGACGTGATGAAGTAGTAGTTGAGCGGCGTGAATACGTACTCAGTCATCAGTCGCGTTTCTGGGGCCGTGAGCGTGCCCAGGCCCGCGAGTGAGACTTCACTGGTCGCGGTTGCCGAGTTGTGCGAGAAGCGAAGTGCGCCGACGGCTTCGCCTTCGGCGCTAGGCACGAATCGGAGGCCGACCGTGCAGGAAAGCGACGGCGCGATTGACGCGCCAGGCACACAGGTGCCGCCCTCGCGGACGAATTCTCCGCCGATCAGCACCACGTCATTCAGCATCAACTGCGCATTGCCCGTGTTCGATAGCGTGGCCGTGTAAACCACCGAATAGAACGGTAACCGCACGACGCCAAAGTCGATCGCGGTTGGCGAAACATGCGCCACGGGCTGGGCTGCCGCCCCAGTGCCGCTCAGCGCGACGCTACTGCTGCCGCCGGTCGCGTT
>JAKPSO010000667.1 GCA_029571495.1 Pseudomonadota bacterium | reverse complement strand
GGCCGTTATATGCAAGCGCAGAGTACCGTCAACGGACGCTCAGAGCCGCGCGAAGTCGAACGCGTCATGCGCGACACCGCCACGCTATGGACCTGAGGCATTGAGTTGACGCGCAATATCGGTAAACTCTTACTCGCCAGTTGCGCAAAGTTTTTCTCGTCCGCAACGCGTGGCGAGGGCGGTCAGGCTCGTCGTCCACTGCGGGCCGCGCTGTTTCGATTGTCCGTTTGAGATTACATAACTTTTTTCGTCCAGGAGTCTGCATGTCCGATTCAACTACGTCCCCCCTTCGCCGCCGTTTGCTTACCGGGGGCGCGGCCGGCGTAGCCATTGCTGGCGCACCGTTCGTGTCGCGTATGGCCTATGCACAATCGCTGCCGATTAAGATTGGCTTTCCGACGCCGCTGACGGGCGCGTTCTCCGCAGAGGCGCAGGATCAAGTGCGTGCCGCCGAGCTCGCCGTTCGCGAGTTCAACGACGCGGGCGGATACAACGGCCGCAAGTGCGAACTCTTGGTGCGTGACGACAAGCTCAATCCTGGCGAAGCGGCAACGCGCACGCTAGAGCTTATCGAGAAAGACAAAGTGGATCTGATCGTCGGCTCGCTGTCAGCGGCAACCCAACTTTCTATCAACGCCATATGCAAGAGCCGCAAGGTGCTCTTTAACTCCATCAGCCAATCCGACGCCATCAACGAGGCGAAAGACTGGAGTTTCTACACATTCCACGAAGCGCTGACACCGCATGCGACAGCAGGTGCGGTCGCGCGCTACGCTTTCCCGAAATTCGGCAAGAAAGTCGTTTACCTCACCGCGGACTACGCCTACGGCCACGAGATGGTGCGCGGCTTTCAACGCGCAGGACAAGCCTATGGCATGCAGACCTTGGCCGATATTAGACACCCGCTGGGTGCGTCGGACTACTCGTCCTTCCTGCCGCGCATTCAAGCGCTCAAACCCGACGTTTTGGTCCTGTGCAATTTTGGCCGTGACCTCGTTAATTCGGCCAAGCAGGTCACTGATTTCGGCCTCAAGCAACAAATGAAAGTCATCACGCCCGTCCTCCTGTACACGGCACGCCAAGCGGGCGGTGCCGATGCCTTCGAGGGCATTCTCGGTGGTACGTCGTACTACTGGGGCATGGAAGATCGCATCCCAAGCGCGAAGATTTTCAACGACAAATTCCGCAAAGCCTACGGTGGCGCTGCGCCGTCTGACTATGGCGCGCTTGGCTACGCCGGGATTCGCAGCGTGCTGCAAGCGATCCGCGAAGCCCGTTCGACGACTGCGACAGGCGTTGCCAACGTCATGCGCAAAATGCGTTACGACTTCTACAAGGGTACGCAGTTCTATCGCCTTTGTGATCATCAGTCGGTGCAGTCAGTCGCCATTGTGGAGTCGAAATCGAAGAACATGAAAGACAAGTACGACGTCTTCAATGTGCTCTCGATCGAAGCTCCGGACGAAAAGAACTTACGCACCTGCGACGAGCTCGGCCACAAAGTCGTCTAGTCGTTTCGCGCACTCGTCGCGGAATCCATACGCCTCTGCGCCCTCGCCAAGCGCCTCCAAGTCCGGGGACGCTTTGGCGCGTGGGCGCACGCGGCGTGTCGTTATTTAGAACTTTGGCAGTACGTGTGAATGGGTGATATCTCGCTTAACTTGTTGCTTCTGCAACTCATGACAGGCCTCGCGCTGGGCGCCGTGTATGCGCTTCTGGCTATTGGGTTGTCGTTGATCTTCGGCATGCTCACGGTGGTGAATTTTGCGCACGGTGCCTTCTTTATGGTGGGCGCTTTTTTCGGCATTTACTTTTTGGGATTGACCGGAAGTTTTTGGTTCAGTCTCGTTCTGACACCGCTCGCGGTTGGCGCCATTGGCCTCTTGTGCGAGCGCTTCTTGGTGCGTCCGCTCTATGGCCGCGGCATCGATTACCCGCTGCTCCTGACGTTCGGCCTGAGCTACGTGATGATCGAAGCGATGCGCGTGTTGTTTGGGCTGGAAGGGCTACCAACATCCGTGCCGACTGAACTTCGTGGCGTCGTGAATCTGGGCTTCGGGATGTTCCCGATCTATCGTTTGTTCTTAATCTTTGCTACGGCGCTTATCGTCGGCGGGCTTTGGCTCTTCATCGAGAAGACGCGTTACGGTCTCATCATTCGAGCCGGTTCGCGCGACCCGGAAATTGTCCGCATATTGGGGGTCGATATTTCAAAGGTTTGGCTCTTGGTGTTTGGTCTTGGAACTGCGATTGCTGGGCTCTCAGGACTTCTCGCCGCACCTACGCGCGCGGTGAACGCGGAGATGGGCATCCCCGTGCTCGCCGAATCGTTCGTGGTGACCGTCGTCGGCGGGATGGGATCGCTGCCGGGCGCGGTAGTCGCAGGCCTGTTGGTTGGCGTGGTGTTCGCGATGACGTCACTCTTCGCACCAGAGTACGCGGAGCTTTCGATTTTCGTGTTGATGGCGCTGGTGCTGTTGGTTCGTCCGCAGGGGTTGTTTGGTAAAGCAGGATTGATGGGCTAGATGGCGATGACTCAACCCAATTTCTGGTCCAAGGCCACTGGGCTTGTTGCACAGCATCGTGTCGCTGCCGTGCTGATTTTCTTGCTGCTTTTCCCGATCATCATGCCGTACGAAGCGCTCGCGCTGAATATCTTGATCTTCGGACTCTACGCGGTGGGCTTTAACTTGCTTTTCGGCTACACCGGGCTGCTCTCGTTCGGCCATGCGGCGTTCTTTGGTGTCGGGAGTTACCTCACGGGCATTGCCATTGTTCGCTTTGGTTTGTCGTGGTGGATGGCGATTGCAGTCGGCACTGTTTGCGCGGGTCTCGTTGGGGCGGTGATCGGTTACCTAGCTATACGCACTCGTGGGATTTACTTCTCGATGGTGACTCTCGCACTTGGACAGATCGTCTACTACGTGTTCTATAAAGCGGAGAGCTGGACTGGCGGAGAGAACGGGTTGCGCGGTGTGAACGTCGAGAATTTCAACGTACTCGGCATGCAATTGGACATTCTCAATCCGCTGGTCAAGTACTACGTTCTGTTTGCGTTTGTTGCGGCCGCGCTTTGGTTGGTGTCGCGAATTCTGGCGTCGCCTTTTGGCGCGATCATTGAATCCATTCGCGAGAACGAAGGGCGGAGCGCCGCTTGTGGCTACGACGTGGCACGCGCCAAGCTTTTGATCTTCGTGTTGTCGGCTTTGATTTGCGGGCTTGCAGGTGCCTTGCGTGCACTGCATTTGTCGATCGTCCCGATTGACTCGTTGCACTATCTGCTCTCGGGCCAGGCCGTGATGATGTGTTTGCTTGGCGGTATGGGCACGTTCTTCGGGCCCTTTGTCGGTGCGGGCGTGTTCCTCTATCTTGAAG
>JAKPSO010000661.1 GCA_029571495.1 Pseudomonadota bacterium | reverse complement strand
TGCTCTTTAGCCCTGCACCGGGCACGCACTTGTTCTGGCATGACGGCCGCGTGATGTGGATCGAGCGCGAAATCTCGATGAATATGCAAGTCGTCGAAACGATGCGTGTGAGCATGCTCTTTGCGGGGCGCGCGCGCCTTGAGGCGATGCTCGAAGATGTGGTCAATCGTGCCAATGACCGCCACGCAGGACGCACGCGTTTGTTCACGGTGGATCAATGGGGCCGCGCATGGAAATTGGTCGACGCCAAACCGCGGCGTAACTTGGACTCGGTCGTGCTGGCGGGGAACATCCGCGAGCGCCTTGTCTCCGACATCGAGCAGTTTTTCAAGCGACGTGCGTGGTACGGTGAAATGGGGATTCCGTGGCGACGCGGTTATCTCTTTTACGGGCCGCCCGGCACGGGAAAGACCAGTCTCGCGTTCGCGCTCGCGGGCGAACTGCAATTGTCGTTGTGCTCGCTCTCACTGACGAACAACAACCTCGATGACCAAAGCATCAGCGACCTGCTGCAACGCACACCCGCGAAATCGCTAATTCTCATTGAGGACGTCGACGCGTTTTTTGTCGCACGTGAAAAGCAAGACACACGCATTAATGTGAGCTTTTCAGGTCTTCTTAACGCCATCGACGGCGTAGCCGCGCAGGAAGGCCGCATCGTTGTGCTCACGACCAACCGCCGCGAAGTGCTTGATGACGCGCTTATTCGCCCCGGACGGATCGACATGGTGCTCGAAATTGGGCTCGCCGCCGCACCGCAAATTCGGGCGCTGTTTCTGCGTTTTCATCCGACCGAGATCGCGATGGCTGATACGCTCGCGACAGCACTCGGTGACAAGAAACTCTCGCCAGCCTCGGTGCAGCAAGTTCTGCTCGCTAACCCCGATCCGCGCGAGGCGTTTGCTGCGCTGACTAGTTCCTCGTCCTGAGCGCACACATTCAACATCGCCACAGGAGGTACCGTATGTTTCTCTCGAAATTTTCTGCCGACGGCAAGCGCGTTCTCACCTTCGCGTCGCTTGCGGTCGCGTCGACGTTATCGGCGCAAGCAGTGGCCGATGATGGCCCCGCTTTCAAGCTAACGGCGGGCTACTTTCGGTTGAGTGAGAGCGGCAACGCGTTGGACCTCAACGTCCGTCACAGCTCTGACTATGGCAATGCGTGGGTTGGATTTTTCCGTGCGCCGGGATTGGACGCCAATCAGTGGCGTACCGGTTGGGACAATAGTTTCGGCAGCACCGTGCGTATTCAACCTTCGGTGCAGGCGGCCTCGGGTGGATTCGTCGGTGGCAGTTTGAATGTCGAAACTGGCAAAACGTGGGTCGCTGGTGCCGGTTTCGGGCGTACCAATCTGCGGCCGTACTACAACCTCAATTTCGACCCCAACGATTCGTGGTCGCTGATGGGTGGGTATCGCGGCGAATCGGGCACTAGCGTGATTGCGTCGTACGTGCGTGACAATCGCGAAAACCCGGATCAACAACACTTTCACGTCACGATGCGAACGGCGCTGCCTGAAAGCCAGCGCCTCACGTTTGACGTCTTGTACAAGCGCGGTTTAGTCGATGGCGCGCGCATCGCGAAGGCCGGCGCAACGCTGACCTACGATTGGCCACGGTACTTTGTGCGACTGGCCTTCGATCCGAATACAAACTTCACGCCGGACAACGCGTGGCGGCTTAGCGTTGGAATGCGATTCTGAGTTCTACGCGCATTCGATCGAATTGCTGTAACAGCTTTGCAGCGCTAACGACGGCAGGATGGCCGTAAGCCTCAAAGAAAGCTTGATCTCGACTTAGGCACAATATCCCAGCTAACGACCGCAGAACGGC